>JAZQJL010000043.1:0-5130 GCA_045541595.1 Lachnospiraceae bacterium
CTGCCTTTGGCAGTGTCTAAAGCACTTTGGTACTTACTGCGATTGCTCGCACAAACCTGCAAGTATTAGATACATAAATTTTGCGAAACAAAATTTACATACTTGCTTCGTGTACCGCCGTACCCACGGTATCACAACAACCTCATGAGCTGAGGTTTTCCTGCAGGACGCTGCAGGCATCTGCCCTGTAATATAAGCAGAACATTGTAACACAGAAAGCAAGAACCAGTTTCTATATAAGTGCCTTTTCTTGACACTTTATGAAACGACTCTTCGGATTTTTAATATCCGAACATCGGTATTAGCCCTGTCTTTGCTTGTGTTTTGGGTTTTCGCAGATTACTCTGATGCTACCCTTTCTCTTAATGATTTTGCACTTTTCACAAATTGGTTTTACAGAAGATCTAACCTTCATTTCATTTCTCTCCTTTCGAAAAAAGTCCATTTATTATAATAGCACCAAATTTTCTTTTTTGCAAGCACTTTTTGGTTTTTTTTGCAAAAATGTGCACGCAGGCAAAAAAGAAGGTCAAAATTGCATGCTCGCATGTGAATTTTGACCTGCTTTTATTGACTGTGAGGACATGCGCAACCCTCCATGAGTAAAACATAGAGCCGCTTTGCGGCGTCAGACGGCAAAGCCGGCTGGTTTTACGAATGCAGGTTGTACATGTGTGCACATTTTTTAGAAAACTTCTCCAACATATCTTTTTCAATTCCGCAAATACTATCCTCGAAACAAAATTTTGTTTTTAAAATAGAAGATAATACGGGGAGAGTTATGAATACACAACCATTTGAAATTCCAATCAACAACGATTATGACAACAACACGTTTGGTGCAAAGCTTGCCTATGCAGCATTGGATGAAGTTCCGACACCTAAGGGGGATGCCAAGGAAATCGTGGGCTTGGTAAAGTCCGGCGGTAAGGTGACCGGTTACCAGCTTTCAGACGGTACTGCCGTGTCCAAGGAAGATGGAGTCTCCATGGCGAAAGCCGGCGATATTCAAGGTGTAGGAGTGGCCCATCGGAAGGATTCCGAGTATTTAAAGTCTCTGCCGGACGGAACAGAAAACAACAATTTAAGTAATCTTCCTTCGGTGACTGAGGAGGAAGTAAACCTGAAATAGGCAAAAACGGGATGTCACACCTATAATTTCATTTCTAGGTGTAACATCCCTACATAGTTTCTTCTTATAATAAAATATCTACGTTTGAAAAGCTCTATCCCAGTTGCGCCTCTCTGAGCGGCTTATCCCAAAAGATGGTACCGCCAAGCTCTGCTGCCTCTGCATCCGCATGCTCTCTTAACTGCTCCATGAACACTGCTTCCTTTTTCTTAGAGCGTCTGCCCTTGGCATTATAAATTTCTTTGGCTGCATAGGCATCATAGGAAATGCCAAAGTCCTCCTCATCCCGGTGCGGGAAGAAGGACAGACCAACTTCGTATTTAATCATGCCACTGTCAGATGTGGCTGTTAATGTCACTACCACGCCGTTACGCTGTACTGTGTTGTACATACAGTCGGCTGCAAAATATTGTTTATATACATCGATTACTTTCATCTTAGATACCTCCTACAGTTTCCTTGCTATCGCAGTAAATTCTCCGGGAACATTTTCATTTGCCCAGGAAGGATGCTCGTCAAACCGTTCCAGCGCAAACCCGTTCTGAAGAATTCCGTTTATAATTTCGCTGACGGTATATTTTCTATAACTGCACTTTGGCATTTGCTTTCTGATTTCTTCCTCGTAAAAATGGGCGTGGGCCATTTCTCCCTCGAACACGTCGGAATAAAAATAGCTCATGGACGGTTGCTCCAGTTCCAGCATATCTGATATCTTTGTAAAGGGATGGAAGTCGCTGCAAATCATTTTGCCGTTTTCTTTTAACAGCCCCTGCATCACCTGCATGAATTCATTAATATCGTGAAAATAGTGTAAAATGCCACCTTCCATAAATACTATATCAAAATACCCACCGTACTTTTTCATGTCAATTTCCAGAACGTCGCCAACCTCGAAATTGATGGTCACATTTGCAGCTTCCGCCACTTCTAAGGCATACCTTTTGTTATCCTCAGAAATGTCAAACACCGTCACTTCTGCTCCCAGGAGCGCCAGGGGAATTGCTTTCTTTCCGCAGGATCCGCAAATGTTGGCTACTTTGATTCCCTCGTAAGTGTCAAAATAATTCACATAGTGCTTGAGCATTCTTTTGGGGTTCTCTACATCCTTTTTTGCCCGTTCGGCAGGAATGCCGGAGTTTTTCACCCAGAAATCATAGGCACTGTACTCCCAGGCCAGTTTATTCTGCTTGCTGTAATCTCTCATCTTTTAGTCCTCAATGGCAATTCCGTAGTCCAGAATCACATTACCGTTTTCATCCGGTGTGGTAAACCGCGGACAATTATATCGTTCAAAGCACCAGTCATCTTCCTTACGCTTTAAGCCACGGACTTTTAGTTCTTCCAGGCACATATTATGGGTATCCATGGTGTAGAAATCACCGCTGCCTTCTTTGTCCTGCAAATAGCAAACTGCATAGGACAGTGGTTCCATATCCACAGCTTCAAAGCCTTCCGGTGCTTCCGTATCCTGCGAGAAAAACATGCCAATCCAAAACTCCGGCATACCATCCACTATGTGTACCGCGCCAATGTAAGCATCACCGTTCATTGGTAGCACCGGCAATGCCTCCAGAGTTGCAAACCAGTTATTTTCCCACCACTCGCCCCAGTTTGGGCTGCTATTATATCTTTTACCAATCAAGCGGGCTGCCGGACAGGTTTCCTTCTTAATTTCTAAAAGTTTTACTGACATGATAATCTTCTCCCGTTTTACACTTCATTTACCAACAAACTCTCTCATCCTTTTGATTGGTTGGTATTTTGCCCGGTTGAACATCCAAATCTCCAGGCCAAGCCCCACTAATGCGTCTTTTTCAAAAACTGCCACAAAATCTCTTCTGTGGCAGTTCTAACTCCCTTGTCTACTTCGTAAACGCCGGTGTCCAATAATGCTGATTATAAATATCCGTAAAGCGGTAAGTTACTTTCACTTTGCCTTCGCCCACGTCTACATTGCTGATTTCCATCTTCTCGGTTACTACCATCTGCTCGCCGAGGAAATAGCTGTCCTGATACTCGCCTTCATAAGAATAGTAATCGCAGATGAAATCCAAGGTGTCGCCCACTTTAATTTCCGTCATGCCTTTGGCAACCGTTTCGGTTTCGCCATCGGTATACACCGGACGTGCGCCGGAAATATAACCGTGTGGATTTGCATTATCAAATACCAGCATCAGTTCTACCCTCACGCCGTTGAGCAATGCCGGCACGTAACCGGTGATGGTGTAGTTGGTACCGTCGTCCACGGTATCCAGATAATAATATGCCACCGGCTGACCGTTAATGGCAAGCCAGGTACGGTCGGTATCGCCGATTAAGGCACCGTTTTCGTCAAATTCAAATACGGTATCCAAACCTAAGTCAATGAAGCCTTCGCCATCATCATAGAACATGTTCAGTTCTAAGGCATGTACCTTGCTCCACTGTTCCTCGCTTAAGGAAAGCACTCTCTGACCTTTCGCATTTTCTGTCCAAACAAGGGCAGAAGCATCAAAATAATTGTCCGATACATACTTTGCCATGGTGTCCGTATCCATAGCACTTTCAGTTAAGAAATTGGTGTTGGATTTGTCCATTCCAACGATATTGCTCAGCTGCCCGGATAAGAAGTTGCCCAGCAAATCGGAGATTACATCGGAGCTGCCGCCACTGTTTCCTGTACTTCCGGTGGAGCTACCGCCAAGGAGCGTTCCGAGTAAGGATGGCAATGGGGAGCTTGTACCGCCGGCAGCCACCTGGCCACTCACTTCAAGGCTGGCAAATTCCTGAATACAACGGGCATAGTCATCGTCCATGCCAATTGCCTCATAAGTATTCACCGCCTGATCCACGGAGGACGTTTTCTTATATGGGAAGTAAATGGACAACCCGTAGGCATTGGTCATGTTGCTGGAAGTACGGTTATACTTCACGGCACTGAGCAGTGCTTCTGCCAGTTCCTTTCCCTCTTCGGTACCCATATTCTGCGCCAGATGTGCCAGGTCCACCTGGTCAATGGCGGAAGACTGGGCAAATTCTCTTGTATTATAACGAGCATCCGACACGGTCTGATAGTTATTTTCTTTAATCAGTTCGCTGGCAGACTTGGAGAATTCCTTTAATTCTTCCGGCACCGTCATTTCCAGCTCCGCAAGGTCCACTACAGAAAGCGTTGTCTTCTGACCCTTGCACTTGGTAGCACAGGTATCCACAAAATCATCTACAATGTTCTTGCCGATTTCAATAGTTGGCATGGAAGTGTTGGCACCCAGCTTGGTCAGCCAGTTGGTATAATACCAGCCCACACCCGGCTCTGTTTCTTCGGATGCAATCATGTAGTCCGCATACGGAGTCAGCATCAGGGCTGTTTCCAGAGTCGCCATAAGACAGGCATCAAAGCCCACAAAATCAAAGGTTACGCCGGCCTTCTTTAACGCCTGGTTAATTTCTGCCAGATTCATGGAACCGCTGTTCTTATATTTTTCATCGTAGCCGTAACCGCTTAAGGAGCCGCCGCCGTGATCCCAGAAAATCAGCATATTACGGTTTGCAGGGAACTGCTTGTCACAATATTTAATAAAGTCAACCAAAGTATCCGGATCCGTCATGGAAACAGAACCCGCATCCTTATCCAGTACCTTCAGCTTGCCGTCTACCACCTGGTAAATCTGGTTCACGCTGTTGCTCATGATATTGTTCTTCCACTGCTTACAACCACCGGTATATACAACCAGGTTGATGTTATCTCCCAGCTCAGCGCCCAGCATTTCCTGCAGATCGGCAGTACCCATGCCGTAATTAGACTCTAAATCAGTGCCGCACATATACACCATGATGGTGACTTCGTCTTTACCCTTGCCCTTGATGACTGTTCTCTTCTCTCTTGCCGCAGAGTCTACGGAAGTGTTGAGTTTTCCTGTATTGCCGGGAAGTTCCCAGCCGGAGCTGGTGCTGCCGGAGTTTAAATTACCGAGTACACCGCCAAGACTGCCAAGCAAATCCGTTACTCCGCCGGAGGT
>JAZQJL010000044.1:0-1944 GCA_045541595.1 Lachnospiraceae bacterium
ACACTGTCAATCACGTCCTTTACTACCGGCTGGACTTCCTTTGGTACTCTGAAATACTGGGTTTTATTAATTTCGTTCATAAAATTCCTTTCTTTACTTGTAAACTTCCGAACATTCTCTCTCATATTATATATTAATATACATTTTCCAAAAAGTAAAGTAGTCAATCAAAAAAGAAGTTTTGCAATTTAGAAATCAACGTTTCCTGTTCTTTCGCTTTTCCTAATATTTTGACTTTTTTGATACAATTCGACAGATTATCCTCTGTTTCTGCTGCAATGCGGATATACCGCTCGTTATAACCGACACTGCACTGTTTTCCGTCTACCGGGACGCTTTCTTCAAACAGTACGGCTTCCTCCTTGCCAAGAAACTGTTCTCTGTATGCCTCGCCCAAGGCCGCCTCCAAGTTCATCAATCGCTCGCTGCGCTCTGTCTTTACCTGCTCTGCCACCTGACCGGACATCTTATCTGCCACAGTACCTTTTCTTCTGGAGTACTTAAACACATGAATTTTTGAAAATCCAATCTGCTTTGCAAATTCCATGGTTTCAATAAATTCTTCTTCGGTTTCCTGCGGAAATCCCACAATAATATCTGTGGTAATGGCCGGAGCATCATAATACCGTTTCAAAATTTCTACACTTGTAGAATAGTCCTTCGTTGTATATTTCCGGTTCATCCGCTTCAGCACGGTATCGCTTCCGCTCTGCAAGGAAAGATGAAAATGCGGACATACCTTTTCGCACGCACATAAAGTTTTGACAAATTCTTCTGTGATAATACGAGGTTCCAAAGAGCCAAGACGGATTCTTTGAATTCCGTCAATATCATTCAGATTTTGTATCAGTTTCAGCAACGGCTGTCCGCCCTCCTTTGCCGGCTGGCCGTAGGAGGACAAATGAATTCCCGTCAATACTACTTCCTGGTATCCGGAAGCGGCCAGACGTTTTACTTCCTCTATTACATCCTGAGGGTTTCTGGAGCGGATACGTCCTCTTGCATAAGGAATAATGCAATAGCTGCAAAACTGGTTACAACCGTCCTGGATTTTGATATAGGCTCTGGTATGCTCTACCCGGGTATCCAGGCTCAGTTCCTCATACTCTGTTTCCTGACCGATTTCCAGACGTTTATTTTCCTTCCCCGCCATGAAATTTTCTAAAATTTCAACAATCTGCTTTTTCTGATTGTTGCCGATAATCACATCGATTCCGGTTTCTTTCATTGCCTCTTCGTCTGCAGTCTGGGCATAGCATCCTGCCGCCACAACCACGGCATCCGGATTATTCTTTTTTGCACGGTGCAGCATCTGTCGGGATTTCCGGTCTGCCATGTTAGTTACGGAGCAGGTATTTACCACATAAATATCTGCCACATCCTGGAATTCCACAATGGTTGCCCCCGCCGCCGCAAGCAGAGCCTGCATGGCTTCCGTCTCATAAGAATTTACCTTACAGCCCAAGGTCAGAAAGGCTATTTTTGCGTCTTTTATATTAAAATTTTTATTATTTTCCATTTTATTCTCCATTTTTTCTCTATACGCAAGACATTTTCACACATTTATATAAAATTTACCCTATTTTTTTATTTACTTTGTATATTGATTTTTATCCCAAAAAGAAGTAGTATAGATGTAGAAAATTATACAAGGAGGAATTACAATGACAACAGTTAACATTTGTTTAGATTCCATCGATAAGGTAAAATCTTTCGTTAATGAAATTACAAAGTTCGATTCCGACTTCGATTTAATCTCCGGAAGATATGTTATCGATGCAAAGTCCATCATGGGTATTTTCAGTCTTGACTTATCCAAGCCAATCGAGCTGAGCATCCACAATGATAATGCTGATGATATTCTCGCTACATTAGCACCATACATCGTAAAGTAATTATTACATACGATGTTGAATTATCAGAACTAATAACAAGTCGGATCGT
>JAZQJL010000045.1:0-2912 GCA_045541595.1 Lachnospiraceae bacterium
GGTAAGATTGTCCGTGGCTGTAAGGCAAGAATTACAAGAGAAGGAACACAGATTTTCGATGGTCCGTTAGCATCCTTAAAGCGTTTCAAGGACGATGTAAAGGAAGTTGCTACCGGATACGAATGTGGTCTTGTATTTGAAAAGTTCAATGATCTTCAGGAATTTGACCAGGTTGAGTTATATATGATGGTTGAGGTGCCTAGAAAATGAGAAAGAACAGTGTAAAAAATACACGTATCAACCAGGAAGTAATGAAAGAACTTTCTGTGCTGATTCGTACCGAATTAAAGGATCCGAGAATCAATCCGCTGATGACTTCCATCGTGGCATGTGAAGTTGCACCGGATTTAAAGACAGCAAAAATTTATGTCAGTGTTCTTGGTGATGAACAGGCCCAGGCAGATGCTGTCAAGGGTTTAAAAAGTGCTGCTCCTTTCCTACGCAGCAAACTGGCGAAGACCTTAAATCTTCGCAACACACCACAGTTATTCTTTACGGTGGACCAGTCCATTGAATACGGTGTCCGCATGTCTCATTTGATTGATGAGGAAATTGCGAAAATTCCGGAACGGGATGACGAGGAAGAATTTGTGGAAGAGTAAAGGTTGCTTTTTGTAGCAACAGAGTGGAAATTATGAGATGCTACAGCTGTAGAACTTCGGTTTTCGGCTGTAGCATTCTTAAGAAACGGATTGAGTATGAACGGTATTATCAATATCTACAAAGAAAAAGGATTTACCTCCCATGATGTTGTAGCAAAGCTTCGTGGGATATTACATATGAAAAAAATCGGTCATACCGGAACCTTGGATCCGGAAGCGGAAGGCGTTTTACCTGTATGCCTTGGAACGGCAACCAGATTGTGTGACATGCTGACGGATAAAATCAAAGAGTATCGTACCGTGGTACGCTTTGGCATCGCCACTGATACAGAGGATATGACCGGAGAAATTATAGAGAATGCCCCGGTATGCGTAGGGGAACAGGAACTGCGGAATGTTTTACCAAAGTTTTTAGGGGAACAGGAGCAGATTCCGCCGATGTATTCTGCTATTAAGGTGGAAGGAAAGAAGCTTTATGAACTGGCCAGGGAAGGAAAAGTTATAGAGCGGAAAGGGCGACCGATTGTGATACATGATATTGTGTTACATTCAGTGACAACGGATGAAAACGGATACTTATCAGAGGCGGAACTTACTATTGTTTGCGGTAAGGGAACCTATATCCGCAGTTTATGCCGTGACATCGGTAAAGCTTTGGAAACCTGTGCCTGCATGAAAGAACTGCTTCGTACCAGATCAGGAAACTGCTTTTTAAAAGAAAGCTTGAAGCTTTCCGAAGTAGAAGCCCTGCGGGATACAGGAACACTGGAAAAACATGTGGTTTCTGTGGAACAGGTATTTGAAGACTGCAAAGCCTTTACCATGAAGCCGGAATGGGATAAGCTGTTATTAAACGGTAATCACATTATGGAGCAGGACTGTGAGGTAACGGTTTCTTCAGAAAAAGAAACTTCCGAATTTCCGACAAACTGGTTTCGGGCCTATGACAGTACCGGAAACTTTCTGGGAGTATACGAAAAAAACGGAAAGAAATATGTGCCGGTAAAAATGTTTTTATAGAACGAGTTGCGCATTTGTAACTGTAAACCAGAGTAAAATTGTATTGGAAGAACCTATGGAAATAATAAAAGATATTCATCAAATACAATGGAATAAAACTTCTTTAACGATTGGAAAATTTGATGGCGTTCATTTAGGACACCGGATGCTGATGGACAATATTCTTGCAGCCAAAAAGGATGGTTGTACCCCTACGGTATTTACCTTTGATACATTTCCGTCCCAGTTTTTGCGCCATGAGACGATTCCGTCCATTCTTTTAGAAGAAGAAAAAGAAAAGCTGCTGGACGGACTGGGAATAGAGCGTTATGTACTGTTTCCGTTCCATGAAAAGACTGCTGCCATGGAGCCGGAGGAATTTGTGGAAGAAATTCTTGTAAAGACCATGAAGGTGCAGCAGCTTTTTGTCGGAGCCGACTTCCGGTTTGGCAAAGGCAGACGGGGAAATGCAGTTTTATTGGAAAAACTGTCTCATGAGTATGGTTTTACATTCAGAGCAGTAGATAAGCGCATGTATAAAGGGGCGGAGGTCAGCAGCTCCAGAATCCGGGAGTGTATCAGTAACGGCGAAATGGAAGATGTGTCGGCTATGCTTGGCATTCCATACCGGATTTCCGGCGAAATCATTCATGGAAGGAGCCTGGGACATAAAATCGGGGTGCCAACCATTAATCAGGCTATGCCGGAGGAAAAAATTCTGCCGCGTCTTGGCGTATATTGTGCCAAAGTTACGGTGGAAGGCAGAACGTATCAGGGCATTGCCAATGTGGGAAGCAAACCGACCGTACAAAAGGAATCGATCTATGGCATAGAAACACATTTGTTTGACTGCCGGGAAAATTTATACGGAAAGAGGGCGGAAACCGAGTTCCTTGCGTTTGTCCGTCCGGAACAGAAATTTGCAACAATAGAAGAACTCAGCGAGCAGTTAGAGAAAGATAAGCAGACAGGACGAACATTTTTTAAGGAGTAGCCATGAACTATCGCATTCAGCAGGAAAACAGCAAACCGGCTTATTTGCAGCTGTACGAAGGTCTGAAAAAAGACATTGTGACAGGTGCATTTCCTTATGGCTCCAAAATGCCCTCCAAACGTATGCTGGCGGAGGAAACCGGTGTCAGCGTGATTACGGTGCAACATGCCTATGAAATTCTTTGCGAGGAAGGCTATCTGGAGGGCAGGCAGCGTAGTGGCTACTTTGCGGTATATAAGGACAGTGATTTCGTTTCAGTGGCGGATGGAACAGTGGCAACGGATGAAAAGGAACATGCACAGCCGCAGCATCCCGCG
>JAZQJL010000046.1:0-4096 GCA_045541595.1 Lachnospiraceae bacterium
CAACTCCTTGGCTCACAGAACGACATGGCTACGATCCGACTTTACCACAAAATTACAGAATAACAAATAAAAATGGAGGTGTATTTCTACACCTCCTATTTTTTACGCCTTTCGGCGCGTTTCGCATAGATTGATTAGTTAGTTGGCATTATCCAATTCGGATTCTGCACTTTCGGAAGATTTAAGTGCGGCATTCAATTTCTTAATGAATGTTTCAAAATCCATTTCGTCATTTGGAATGAGGAATGGATCGGAAATTTCCTCGAGTGCCTGTTCTTCTAAGAATCCTTCTTCCATAAAACTTTCCTCATCGGTAAGTTCGTCTGTCAGAGGGTCTTCTGCGAAGAGTTCTTCTCCGGAAAACTCGTCTGTGAGAGTTTCATCGGTTGGAACATCTGCAATAGGAGCTTCCATTGGAATAATTACGGTTTTTAAAGTTTCTTTTACCAAAGCTTCAAAAATATCATCCGGAATATCCTTTGGATAAATATTAACTTTGCAGACAGCAAAACGACCATTATCAAGCTGAGCGAATATGTACGTAGAACCTTCGGCTCTTGCGGTTACGCGACCACCGGCACTAACGGTAGCAATTGCCCTGTTGTAGGTGGAGAACTTGGCAGTCTCTACTGCGTTTAAAGGAAGGATAATGCGCTCGAGCGTTAATTTCTGTCCAACTTTCATCGCCAGTTCCAACCTGGAGAACCGTACGCTGATAGCCGGCGGGCCTACCTTAATGTCGCAGGAGAGAATGTCGATAGTGTTTTCTCCTTCTGTTACAGTGACAAGAATGGTAGCAGTACCGATAAGGTTACCGGTTACAATACCAAACTCATCAACGGAAGCAATTGCAGGATCGGAAGAAACAAAAGAAACTTCCTGACCTTCGATCAGATTGTATACATAAATGGAAAAAGATTTTCCTTTTACGATAGTCTGGGAATTTACATTCAATTTAATGTCTTGAGCTTCATCCGCATAAGCTGTTAACACGTTGCTTGTGTTAGCAAGCGGAAAAGAAACCCCAAGGAAAAGAATTAAGCCGAAGATAAATAAACCTTTTAAACAATTTTTCAGCCTCATGGCTTTTCCTCCTAACTTGAAAATCCTTGCGTCACATCCTGCATACAGTATAACGGCTCTTTTTGTCAGAACAATGGCAAAACCATGACATTATCTTGATATTTTGTAACATTTACCATCTTATTTTTGACACAATTGGCAGATATAATGGACTTGTATTCTATAAAGTTTTTTTCTATAATAGAAACAAAAGAGAAAAAGAGGAAAATCCTCTGTTCGCAGAGGAGCGCATTTTCTTCGGAAAACAGGAGGATTACGCTATGTCCTACATACTGATTGCGGATGATAATCCGGACATTACCAGTATTTTATCTTTGTATGCAGAAAAAGAAGGCTTTCAGCCGGTTGTGGCATCCGACGGTGAGGAAGCGGTGCGTTTGTTTAACCAGTACAACCCGGTGGTTGTTTTATTAGATGTAATGATGCCAAAGGAGGACGGCTACGAGGTTTGCAGAAAAATCCGTGCAAAGTCCGACGTTCCGGTAATTCTTGTTACCGCCAGAGGGGAAGACTTTGAAAAAATCATGGGTCTGGATATCGGTGCCGACGACTATATCGTTAAGCCGTTCAGCCCGAGTGAAGTTATGGCAAGAGTCCGTGCGGTGCTTCGCCGTATGACCAAAAACGAAAAAGAATCCAATGCTAATATTCTCAGAGTCGGAAATCTGGAAATTAATTTAGAAGAATATACCCTTTCCATTGGTGAAACCAGAATGTCTCTGACAAAAAAAGAAATTGAGACCATGTGGACCCTGGCAACCAATCCAAACAAGGTATTTACCAGAGACAATCTGTTAGACAGCCTTTGGGGATTTGATTATTATGGCGATCCGCGTACGGTAGACTCCCACATAAAGCGTTTGCGCGCAAAGCTGGATACGGTAGAGCATCCGCAGTGGAGTATCAAAACCATCTGGGGCGTGGGTTACAAATTTGAGATTGAAGGTCAGTAATGAAAGAAGAAGCGTTAAAACCAAAATACAACCGGTTATTTATGAAAACCTACATCAGTTTTGCGGCGGTTATTACGGTCTTTGCCCTGCTGCTGGGTGTGCTTTACATGCGTATGTATGAAGAAGCCACAATAGAAAACTACGAGCAGCAGCTGACCAAAAAGGCCCAGGCCATTTCCAAACGATGCAGCACGTATTTTCAGGATCATCAGGCGTCGGAGTGGTGGGCGTATCTCATCATGCTTTCCGAATTAGAAGGAACCGAAATCTGGTCGGTTTCCAATCCGGATGCAAGCTACCCGCTGATAAGCAGTATGTCCATCGGGCTGGAGGATGAGTCCTTAACCACAGAGTATGTGGAAATGGCACGAATTGCTTTCGGCGGCCAGGTGGAAATCCGGACGCAGTTCAGTTCCTATCATGAATGTGACATCGTTACGGTATGCGTGCCGGTGCAGGGAATCAACGGTGAAGTAGCCGGTGCCATTCTTTTAAATTCCCAGGTAGAGAGCCAGAAAGAAATCGTAAACAGCAGCTGGTATATGATTTTAATGAGCGGTATGGTGGCTCTTATGATTTCCTTCGTGATTGCCATTCCGTTTGCCCGAAGCATGGCACAGCCAATCACAAGTATGCGCTCCACGGCAATGGAGCTTGCTGCCGGAAATTATGAGGCAGAAACCGGTATTGTCCGGTATGACGAAATCGGTGAGCTGGCAACTACTATCGACTTTCTGGCAGATAAGCTGGCAGAAAATGAAGTGGAAAGAAAAAATATGGAGCAGATGCGTATGGATTTCTTCGCAAATGTTTCCCATGAGCTGCGTACACCAATCACCGTAGTGCGTGGATATACCGAATCTCTGGTGGATGGCGTGGTTTCCGATGAAGAACGCCGTCAGCAGTACTATGCAAGAATGTTGTCCGAGTGCCAGAGCATGGAGCGTCTGGTGGGCGACTTACTGTTGCTGTCCAAAATGCAAAATCCGGACTTCCTTGTGGAAAAAGAACCGGTTACCCTACAGCAGGTGTTCAATGATTTAAAACGTACCGCCGGCGTCATTGCCGACGAAAAAAATATTGAAATTGTGGTAAAGCAGCCGGATACACCATGTGTCATGATGGCAGACTATGTGCGTCTGCGTCAGATGTTTGTGGTTATTGTGGACAATGCCATCAAATTTTCCCGGGAAAACTCCAGTGTTTACATTACCATGGAGGAAGATAAAAATATCCGGGTTTCCATCCGTGATGAGGGTATTGGTATTTCGGAAGAAGAGCTTCCGAATATCTTTGAAAAGTTTTATAAATCCAAGCTTCGCCAAAACGCAAAGGGATCCGGCCTGGGACTGGCCATTGCCCGCCAGATCTGTTTAAAACATGACGGAACCATCAACGTGGAAAGCAAGATGGGCGAAGGAACTACTTTTACATTTACTTTCCCAAAGATGGAAGAATTAAATGCTTGATAAAATACACAAGATGTAGTACAATAAGAGTACAAAAGTTCTTATCCTAGAGTGTTCGATACTCCCTGTTATTTTGAACCTACATTACTTTAAAAGGGATTCCAATATCTTTAAGTGGATGTCAGGCCTCCGATACGCAGTGGAAGGCAGAAGCTTAATTGAGGTTACCCACCTAGCTTAGCTAGGAGTCAAAATACGGGAACCGGCATTCCGGGATAAGGACGAAGGATGAAATGGTAAGGTACATAAGAAAGTATTACAAAAGATAACTTACCAAAGAGAGCAGTTACCAAAGACAGTCATTACAAAAGAGTACTAAAATACAAAAGATGAAATACCGGAGTGCCACACAGTCAGTGTGGCACTCTTTTTTATTCATAGGAAAGTTCCTTCCCATGAATAAAAAAGAGCTCCGCAGAGATGCGCACTCGCGCGAAAAGGCAGTTGCCGCAAGCGACCGCGCTCGGCGCGAGATTTCTGCTAATGCAGAAATCTTTATTTCTTGTATTTTACAGGGAAGTTGTTTATAATTATAATGAAAAATTCTTCGGAAAAACAGGGAGGATTGTCATATGAAGGACGGATTCATCA
>JAZQJL010000047.1:0-7933 GCA_045541595.1 Lachnospiraceae bacterium
GGTACCGCAACCGGTGATAACATAATCTGCTGCGCCGGAGTTAAGGAGCACTGCAGTAAGGATACCAACCTGAACGTAGGTTAACTGCTCCTTGTCTTCAGCACTGTACATGCCGTAATTAAATACTTCATGGCCCATCGGCTCTACCACACTCTTTAAAGCCTTTTCCACAATCGGATTCTTTGCCGCCTGGCTATTTTCCATAACTAATGCAATTTTCATGATAATTTTTCCTCTTTTCTTAAATTGTTCTATATGTAGAGCAAACTTGCCCCAACATATAATTTTTGCGAGATAACGCATGGCATATTTTTAGTTTTATAGTATCTACGTGTCCGGCATCTCAAACGACATTCGTTCGGACAGGATAAACAAACCTGTTTTTCGGTTTGTTATAGCCTGAACGAACAAATGTCGGAGGAGTCTCGACGGACACAGATACTATCAAACTAAAAAATATTACTGTATTATCTCGCAATTATAATTTTCTGTGGGCACTTTTCTGCGCACTTGCCGCAGCCGTTACACTTTTCGTAGTCAATCTTTGCCAGATTGTCTGTTACGGCAATGGCACCGGATTCACACTGCTTCACGCAAATCATGCAGCCGATACAACCGGTCTTACAAGCCACGCGGACATCCTTGCCCTTATCTTTGGAGTTGCAGGCAACCGCCTGTGGCGCACTGTAAGGGATAAGCTCAATAAGGTTCTTTGGACAGGCGCTGACACACTTGCCACAAGCCACACAAGCTTCTTTATCTACCACGGCAACGCCGTCTACCACGTGAATGGCATCAAACTGGCAGGCATCCACACAGCTGCCAAAACCCATACAGCCATAGCTGCAAAGCTTGTCGCCGGCACCCGGAACCATAACAGCCTTGCGGCAGTCGTTCATGCCATAGTAGTTATATTTTCTTTCTGTTTTATCACAGGTACCGGAGCACTTTACAAAAGCAACCTGCTTATTATCCTCGCTTACGGTCTGACCCATGATTTCACCAATTTTTGCTTTTGCTTCTGCATTGGCAACCGGACAACCGTTTACCGGTGCCTCACCCTTTGCAATGGCCGCTGCCAGACCGTCACATCCGGCGTATCCGCAACCACCGCAGTTGTTACCCGGCAGGCATTCTCTTACCTGAATTTCTCTTTCGTCCACCTTTACGAAAAATACCTTGCCGATGATGCCGAGGGCCACACCCAAAATGAGACCGAGAACACCAACGAAAGCACCTCCGATAAGGACGTTTTGAATATTAAGCGCCAAAACCATATAAGGAATAGAATTTATCATTGTCTGCTACCTCCTTATATAATGCCGGCAAAACCGCAGAATGCGATTGCCATGAGACCTGCAGTGATGAGCACAATCGGCATACCCTGAAAAGCCTTTGGAATATCGTTGCCTTCCAGCCGCTCACGGATACCTGCCATAATAACAATGGCAATTAAGAATCCTACGCTGGTACCTAAGCTGTTCATCATGCTTTCTGCAAATGTGGAGCCGTTCTGAATGTTTGTAATGGCAACACCCAGTACAGCACAGTTTGTAGTAATCAACGGAAGGTACACACCCAGGGCAGAGTAAATTGCCGGGCTGACCTTCTTTAACATCATTTCAATCATCTGAACCAGAGCTGCAATAACCAGAATAAATACGATGGTCTGCATATATTCCATGCCCAGCGGCACTAAAACCAGATAGTGCACCGCAAAGGTTACCGCACTGGCAATCATAATTACGAAAATAACCGCAGCGCCCATGCTGGCTGCTGTCTTTGTCTTTTTGGAAACTCCCAGGAACGGACACAGACCGAGGAACTGGCTTAAGACAACGTTATTTACAAGCGCTGATCCTATTAAGATAAGAATTAACTCTTTCATTACTCAGTTACCTCCTCTGCTTTTTTCGCTTCCGCTGCTTTCTTGGCTTCTGCAGCTTTTCTGGCAGCTTCTGCCTTAGCTGCTACCGCTTCTGCTTCCTTGATACCGTTGATACGGGAAATTTCCTCACGGTTTTCCACGCAGGTTCCGTCCATGCAGGCTGCACAGTTTCCGCCGCAGGCAACCTTGGCCCCCGGAACGTTGGTTGCAGACTTAGCCTTGAACACATTCTGCATTGCAGTAAGCAGCGCCAGAACGAAGAATGCACCCGGAGCCAAAGTAAAGATAGCTGCCGGCTCATAGGAAGCAGGCATTACCTGTACACCGAAAACTTCACCGGCACCGATTAACTCACGGACAATACCGATGGAGGTAAGACCCAGGGTAAAGCCAAGTCCCATGCCAAGTCCGTCGAATAAAGACACAGCCGGACCGTTGGTATAAGCAAACGCTTCCGCACGTCCTAAAATAATGCAGTTAACTACGATTAACGGAATGTAGAGACCAAGGCTCTCATTTAACGCAGGAAGATATGCCTTAAGAAGCATCTCTACGATGGTTACGAAAGTAGCTACTACGACGATAAACGCCGGAATACGGACCTTATCCGGAATAATCTTACGGATAAGAGAAATGAACAGGTTAGACAGCGCCAAAACCGCTGTGGTTGTCAGACCCATGCCAAGACCGTTGCTGGCAGAAGAAGTAACTGCAAGCGTAGGACACATGCCCAGCATCAGCACGAAGGTCGGGTTTTCTTTAAAGAGTCCGTTAAAGAACTGTTTCAAACATTTTCCCATTAGTTCGCACCTCCTAATCTGGTCTGAAGTTCCTTCATGAAGCAGATACCTGCATTCACACCCTTGATCACACCGTTGGTGGTGAAGGTTGCACCACTGATGGCATTGATTTCACCGGCGCCTGCTCCGCTCTTCACGGAAACCAGCTGGTCTGCTTTATTACCTGCAAACTGATTCTTAAATTCCGGTTCGTCTGCCTTCATGCCGATACCCGGTGTTTCCTTAATGGAAAGGAACGCGAGTCCGGTACAGGTTCCCTCTGTTGTGTAGCCAAAGGCCAGGGTCATAACATCATATGCCTTTAACGTAACGGAAGCCACGTAACCAACATGGTTGCCGTCAGCGTCCTTTACCAAGCACACTTCATCGATTGTAACATTAGAGAAACCGCCATTTGTAAGAATGGCATCCGCTTCCTCCATTGCCTTTGCCAAAACTTCATTATCTTTGGCTTCTACAATCGTTGCCATTTCCGGATAAACTTCTTTATAGGCTTCCGCCTTTGCCTCAGCCTCTAAATCTGCAATTCTGTCCTTGGTAAGTTCGTTGACAAAGCCAAGGGCAAGAGCCGCAATCAGGGAAATCAAACAGAGGAGAATGGCATCTTTTATCATACTTTGTTTCTTTTTCTTAGCCATTTTTGCGTCCCCCTTTCCCAAACGGTCTAGGCATGGTCATCTTCTCGATTAACGGCACTAACAGGTTAGAAATGATGATTGCATAGGAAACACCCTCTGCGTTGTTGCCGTAAATACGCAAAATGCCGGTGAGGATACCAAGCAGAATACCGAATACAATCTGTCCGTTCTTTGTAATCGGGGATGTGACATAGTCGGTTGCCATGAAGAAAGCACCTAACATCAAACCACCGGTACAAAGCTGGCAGGCCAGATAGTAAAAATCAAATCCGTGTCCTCCCAGAAGAAGTACAAATACAGAGAAGGACAACAGGTATGCCAATGGAATGCGCAGGGAAATCACCTTGCGATACAGCATATAAGCAGCACCAAGTAAAATCATGGCGGTACTTGTTTCACCGATAACACCGCCGGTAAAACCGAAGAAAGCATCAAATAAATCGATGGTTTCTCCCGCCTTTAAAGCAGCCAGTGGTGTAGCGCCGGAAATACCGTCTACGGAAGCCGCGCCGTAATTTAACACTGCGTTGCCAACCTTCTGCGGAATCTGGAAGGTGTTCATGCGCTCCGCATAACATAAGAACAGGAAACATCTTGCGCCGAGAGCCGGATTCATAAAGTTCTGGCCAAGGCCGCCAAACACCTGCTTTACAACCAAAATAGCAAATATACTGCCGACAACCGGAATCCAAAGCGGAACCGTTGCAGGCATATTCATACCGATTAACATACCGGTAACAATGGCACTGCATTCATACGGGCCCTGCTGCTTCTTCATCAGGCGCAGGTAAAGGTATTCCGTTGCAGCACAGGTTAATGTGGAAACCAGTAAAATCAGCAGGGCACGAAGACCGAACTGATACACACCAAGGGCGCAGGCAGGCATTAATGCAATTGCCACGTCCCTCATAATTGTTGCCGTTGTAACTCCGCTTCTGATGTGTGGAGAAGCAGACACATTATACATTTTTCCCATGTGAATCTTCCTCCTTACTTCTTTCTGCGGGCATCTAATACAGCACGTCTTGTCTGCTTTAACGCCTGGGTAATACGTCTTCCCGCCGGGCATGCATAGGTACAGCTGCCGCACTCGTAACATTCCATACCGCTTAACCGCTCAAATGCTTCGTTGTCAAACATTCTTGCTGCAATCTCCAACTTCTGCGGAACCAGATGACTTGGACAGGCCACTACGCAACGTCCGCAACGGATACACGGAGAAGACTCGAACTGTTCTACTTCATCCTCTGCAAACGCCAGAATGGCGGAGGAAGTTTTCTGTACCGGAACATCCAGGGTATACATGGCAACACCCATCATCGGACCGCCGGAAATAATCTTCTTTGGTTCGCCTACCAGGCCGCCGGCTGCTTCCACCACCTCGGCATGGTTTGTGCCGATCGGTACATTAAAGTTCTGCGGTTCCTTTACGGAATCACCGCTGACGGTAACAATACGACGAATCAGCGGAGTACATTCCGCCACCGCACGATAGATGGCGCAAATGGTATCCACGTTCTGTACAATACAGCCCGCATCCGCAGGTAACATGGTAGAATTAAAGGTTCTTCCGGTTGCCGCATAAACCAGGTTACGCTCTGCACCCTGCGGATACTTTGCCTTTAATACTTTAATCTTGATATTTTCATCATTTTTAACCAGCTCGTTTAACACAGCTACTGCTGCCGGCTTATTATTCTCAATACAAATGAGACCCTCTGCATCCGGAAACAACTGTAGTACAATACGAAGACCGCCCACCAGCTTTTCCGGCTCCTCTAACATCTCACGGTAGTCGGAAGTGAGGTATGGTTCACACTCTGCTGCATTTACCAGAATGTACTCGATGTCATTCGGATTCTTTGGAGTAAGCTTTACATGGGTTGGGAAACCTGCACCACCCATACCGACAATGCCGGATTCTTTAATGATATCCCGGATTTCCTGGGCGGAGAGAGTCTTTGGATCTCTCTTTTCGCCAAAGCCCGGAATCGTCTGATATTCCCCATCATTATCAATTACTACAGACATTACCTTGGCACCGGATACGGTCTGTCTTGGCTCAATGGCCTTAACCGTACCGGAAACAGAGCTGATAATGTTGGCAGATACAAACCCGCCTGCTTCACCAATGCACTGGCCTACCAGTACCGCATCCCCCACTGCTACCACAGGGTTTGCCGGAGCACCGATATGCTGGGCCATTGGGAATACCATTTCACTCTTAGGATTCAGCCTTACAATCGGCTTGTCTTTGGACAGATCTTTTCCATCCCACGGATGAACGCCGCCGGAAAATGTTCCTTTTCCCATTGTTATACCTTCTTTCTCTATAAATTATTGTCGCTTTTTGATACTTTTTCTCAATACATCGATTTTATTGTATCATAAAATGGCACAATATGAAAGTGCTTTCTTTTTAATATTTTTAGGAATCTGCTGGTATCTCACTATCTTTACCAAACCTTTTCCTATTTGTTTGGTTTTCTCTTTCTGGTGAGGTAATAGTCCAGTTCTTCTTTCATCTTTTCCGGTATGTCCCTGCTCACCGGACAGTACTTTGCATTGGCCATGGCATCCACAAATTTTGCAATAAAATCAATATCTTTCTGCATATGCTCCATCTTCATGACTTTCATGGTATCATAGCTGTTATGGATGGTTGCGGTATTGTTCGGTGCAATTCTGGCAAAGGACACTGCCGGAACCCCCTTGTCCGCAAACGGTGTGGAATCACTGGAATACACGTCCTGACGGGCTGCAATACCAAAGCCTTCCATGCTGCCGAAATACTGTATGAAATGAACCAGCTTCTCTTCCGCAGTACAGCAGGCAATAAACTTGCCCATGATGCAGCCGATCATATCCAGATTGACATTTAACACTACCTTTTTCAGTTCTTCCTCATGGGCTGCGGTATATGCCTTGGAGCCGAGAAGTCCTCTCTCTTCGGAGCCGCACCAGAGAAAGCGCAGGCCGTAATGATGCTTTGCCTTCATAAACTTTTCTGCCAGTCCCAACAGACCTACACTGCCGGACATGTTGTCATAGGCACCCTGGGACAAGGACGTGGAATCATAGTGGGCAGTTAACACAATATATTCGTCGCACTCGCCCGGCAGATCCAAAACCACATTGTGGGATTTGCCCTTCTTTTCCTTTTGCTTTAACACAATCTTAGCGGTCTTCGGTTCGCTGTTAATTAACGCAATGGCGCTCTTTGCGTTGATATTCACACCGGGAATTTTATTTCCCTTGCTGACGTAAGGACGCAGCTCTCTATGGTCAATGTCCTCATCCGCATAATTGGCATTGCCATCGTATGTAATAAAGCCAACGGCACCGTTTTCCAAAATATCCTGATACACCCAGTATCCGAGATAACCGTCTACCATGACGATTTTTCCCTTACATTCTGCCAGAGAGCCCTTGTCGGAGTTTGGCATGTAATAAAACGGCGCTTCCACCTCACTGCTGCCGGCCAGCTTATAACCCTTGCAGGTAATTTCCCGGCCATCCACAAACAGGGAGGCTTCTTGGATTTCCGCCACTTCCACCTCGAAGCTTTCCAGCGTTGCCTTACCGCCCAGCTTCTTGCACTGCTCCTTAATGTACTTGGCGCACTGCAGTTCCTCCTTGCTGCCGCCGGTACGGACATAGGCCGTGTCGATAAAGTACTGTTCCAATTGTTTGGTGTCCATTTTTCTTTCCTCCATTGCAATTTATTTTATAAACGTCTCGTTCCAATGCTTTTCATCCAGTTCATCCACGAATCTTTTCTTAATCAATAAAAAGTCTTCCAGGTCCATGAGGACATGATATAAAATTGCCCGGCTCTCAAACTCCTCCCGGGTCTTTGGAAGCTCCTGGGTTTTCATATGTTCCAGAATGCTGTACAAACGCTCCAGCTGCATGTCCAAGGCATGCATCTTTCCTATGCTTTCCGTAACGAAATCCATAAACTCCGCAACAACTTCTGCCTGGTCCGGCATGGACTGCATCTTTTTCATTTCGTAGTGCAGACTGTGCAGCTCGTCAATCTGTAGCAGACGCATCTCAAAATAATCGATATAGTATTCCGGATGCTTCGAAAAGGAATTGTTGTTGTATTCGTACGCATCCTCAATATAGTCTTTAATACTTACCTCCAGCTCATTGATGTCATCCCATACACTGTGTTTTAGCGGCTCCTTACGAAGATACGCTGCCATGTGGGACAAAATCTCCTGCAGACGCTCCTCCACATACTGCATGTCCTTCAACACTTTCTTTTGTGTACCCCGGTTGTTGCTGTAAAGACTCAGCACAACTGCAATGGTGATACCGATAAGCAACAACGCAAACTCGTTGAAAATAAAAGACCAGCTAAAATCTGCCTCCGTAAAAAAGTGGGCTCCGATTACCGCATTGACCGAAATGGTAGCACCCCAGTTCATGGCCTCACAAAAAAACACCATAATCAGGATAAACACGCTGTATTCCAACCAGCCGCCCCCCAGATGATTAAACACCAGGAAACACACCGCCACGGAAAACACAAAAGTCACAATCCGGTACAGTGAAAGCCGGATGGTAAGTCGGATCGTAGCCATGTCGTTCTGTGAGCC
>JAZQJL010000048.1:0-3658 GCA_045541595.1 Lachnospiraceae bacterium
CTGCACATGCATGAATCGGATTGGAAATATTGGCACCAAGTTTATTTGCAATGCGGACAGATACCATAATTGCTGCAAACAAAACAGCGATAACAGCGCAAATGGTAAGTAGGAACGATCCTGCGTAGTCACTCTGGCTAACAGAAACTGCAACGCTCCAGCCATCCGTTCCTGCTATTGGTGCATAGGCAATATAGCGTCCTTCGCGTCCTTCTTTATATGTATCAAATCCCGCTTCTCCGGCAACCATTTTCTCACATATGGATGCAAAGGATTTATAAGAACTATCCTCTTTTGCCAATTCCATGGTATTGACAATTTCAGTTAAAACCTCCTGCTTTGCATCTGCAATTGTATTACCATGCTGGTCAATCAGAACAACGTTACAACTTTCGCTAAAAGAAATATCTTTTACGATATCCTGCAGGAAGTGATCATTGGACATAAAGATAACCGTACCTACAATTTCCGAATCTGCAACGCCATTCTTCCACAATGGAGCAGAAAAATAAGAGGTAAATGGACTGCCCGGATGAATCTTTGGTTCAGAAAAATACACATTGCCTGCCAGCGCCTGCACTACGGTATCCTGCGTAGTACAATCCCATCCGCTGACAATATCAATATTATCCGCCATGGTCAAACCGCAACCCGTATACTCGTACAGCGCCACCTTCTGTTGAAGAATCGCAATCTTTTCTTCATTGGAAAACTCTGTTGACGCCAACACCGGGTTACACCCAATCTCATAGGTGACCTCTTTCATAGCTTCCACTTCTTTTTCAACCAAAGTTGCTGCCACTTCCGCTGTCTCCATCATGGTATTCTTCAATATGTTTTTTGATGAAATGGACATACACACCAATGACACAATCCCTAATACCATTAAACAAATTGTACTTGTCAGCACCATAGCACTTTTGATTCTTCCCGCCATAGACTTGTTCTTAGCCATCCGGCTTGCTCTGTTTCTCATGTCCACAGTTCCTCCTTATCTTCAGTAGGGCATTTATCACTAACTTGTGTACTATTTTACTCTCATTTACATTATATAGCAACACATTTCTCATAATTGTAAAGTAAAAAACAGGAAAGCACAACTACATGCTTTCCTGTTTCCTCCAATATTAACTATACTTCTTATATCCCGGGTGATTTCCGGTAACACCGTACTGCTCTCTCATACCAATGAGGCGGTCGATGTTTTCTTTGGAAATATCCTTGGCTCCGCCGAGAAGTCTGGCCACCAGGGAAATCTGTGCCTGGAGTTCCATGGTTTCCATACGGTAGTAGGCAGTAATCAGGTCTGCCCCCACCGTTAATGCTCCATGGTTTTCCAACAGCATGCAATCATGGTCCTTCAGATAAGGAGTAATCGCATCCGGCACTTCATAAGTGGAAGGGGTTCCGTATGGGGTAACCGGAATGGAACCAACGGCAATTACGGTTTCAATCATACAGTAATCATCCAACGGAATGTGGGCACAGGCGAATCCAGTGGATACCGGCGGGTGCGCATGCACCACCGCTCCTACGTCAGGCCGCTCTCTGTAGCATCTTAAGTGCATTTTTACTTCCGAGGATGGTCTCCAGCCTTCCGCTGCATCAATTATGTTAAAGTCATCATCAATTAAGCCGATTTTGTCCGGTGTAATAAACGCCTTACTCACGCCAGTCTGGGTAGCAAGATATCTGCCCTCTGCAACCTTCACGGTAACATTTCCGTCGTTGGCTGCAACCCAGCCTTTCTGCCACATTTTGTGACAGATATCAACCATTTGCTCTTTTATATCTTCGTACATTTCTTCGCCTCCTGCTTATATTACGCCCTTTTGCAACATGATGTTGGCATAAAGTGCTTTTTCCCCTGTGGCAATGATGGCATAAGCCTTTTCCGCTTCGTCGTAAAAGGCAAACCGCTCGATTTCGCCAACCGTTTCTGCTCCCCGGGCATCATGCTTTGCGATGATTTCCTTATAAGTGTCCCAGATTGGGGTCTCCACAGTGTCTCCCGGCATAACCTGCATTAAGCTCACCGGCTTTTCCACATAGGTATCCAGAGGAAATACCGTAAGAATCGCGTCCAGCAGTTCCGGTATGTTATGTCCGTCGCAACGGATTACAATTCCGTTCTTTCCCTTGCTTTCCGCAGGGAAATTTCCGTCGGAAATTACAATGCGGTCGCTGTGTCCCATTTCACACAACACCTTCAGTAATTCCGGCGACAAAATCGGTGGTATATTTTTAAGCATGGTTCTTCACCTCCAAATAGTCTTTATATGCTTTATCCCAAATCTCCGTGTTTTTCGGTGCATATACTTTTATATCTTCGGAATTCATGATAATCTTTCTGGCACTTTCCAAAGAATCAATTTCTCCTAATGCAATCAGCTGCAGTGCCACATTTCCGAACACCGTTGCCTCCACGGGACCGCAGGACACGGTAAGGTTACAGCTTTCTGCCGTAAATTCAGCTAAAAGCCGGCCCTTGGTTCCTCCACCTACCATATGCAGGCTGGAAAACTTTCGTCCCGTGCAAGCCTCCAGTTCCAAAACCGCTCCCTTGTAGGTAAGGGCAAGACTGTCATAGATACACCGTACGATTTCCGCCTCGTTTTCCGGAACATATTGTCCGGTTCTGCGGCAATATTCGCAAACCCGTTCCGGAATATTTCCCGCCGGTACAAAGGCTTCAAAATCCGGGTCGATGAAGCATTGTAACGGTGTTGCCCCCGCTGCCATGTTCTCCAAATCGGTAAAGGAATACTCCTTTCCCTCTCTGATCCACTGACGGCGGCTTTCCTGAATCAGCCATAAACCGATGATGTTTTTCAAAAATGAAATTCGTCCTAAATACCCGGTTTCGTTGGTAAGATTTAATCCGGCGGACTTCTCTGTCACTACCGGCTCCAAAAGCTCCGTTCCGAGCAATGACCAGGTTCCGCAGCTAAGAAATGCAAACTCTTCCTCCGTAGATGGCACCGCCGCCTGGGCCAGCTGGGTGTCGTGTCCGCAGACAGAAATCACCGGACAGGGCTCCACGCCTAATTCTTCGCAAATTTGCGGTGACAGCATTCCTGCCTTGGTACCGCTGTCCGCAATATCAGGAAACAGGCTTCGCTTCAGACCGATGGCCCCGATAATTTCCTCCGACCAGCATTTCTTTTTTACATCCAGCAACTGGGTAGTGGAAGCAATGGACAGTTCCGCCGAAATCTTTCCGGTCAGAAAATATACAAACAAATCCGGCATCATCAGCATCTTATCTGCCCGTTCCAGAAGTTCCGGACGGTGCTTTTTCAAAGACAACAGCTGGAACAACGTGTTGATGTTCATGGTCTGGATTCCCGTGATGGAATACAGTCTTTCCAAAGAAATATACTTCTCGCATTCCTCCACCATGCCAGTTGTTCTGCCGTCCCGGTAATGCACCGGATTTTCCAGCAGTCTGCCGTCTTTGTCAATCAGGGCGAAATCCACGCCCCAGGTATCAATGGCGATACTGTCAATCCGGCTAACCTGCTTTGCTTTCAATATGGACTGCTTTATTTCATGGAATAAACGCAGCACATCCCAGTACATGGTATCCCCCACGGTTACAGGGTCATTGGAGAATCTGTGTACTTCCTTTAAGTCAATCTTTTCCCCGTCAAAGCTG
>JAZQJL010000049.1:0-12467 GCA_045541595.1 Lachnospiraceae bacterium
AAAACCGGAACCGACTCCGGAACCAACTCCGGAGCCAACGGCTACCCCGGTGCCGACAGCTACTCCTGTTCCGACGGAAGAGCCGACAACGGCTCCTGCACCTACGGAAGTTCCGACCGAAGCACCTGCGAAGACTCCGGAACAGGCAGAACCACAGGAAACACCGGTGGACGGTGAATCCGGAAATCCGGGACTTGTCATCGGAATTGTGGCAGCAGTTCTTGTGATAGCAGCTGCCGCCGTCGGATTCTTCCGGTTTAAGAAAAAGAATAAATAATGAGCTGTTTATGCCCCGACACGAGATGACTTGTGCCGGGGCAATTTTTGATGTGTATAGGCAAAAGAAGTCATTTGAAAAAAATGGTAGCGCTTTCATAAAAAAGGTGGTATACTTTAGAAAAAAAAGAAAGAGAGCAAAAAAGTAATGAAAAAAGCATGGAAACAAATTGCAACTGCGTTACTTTGTGCAGTAATGTTACTGCCGATGATGCCGCAGAATGGGATACATACAGCTTATGCACAAGAGGTGGCAGCCGGTGCCCTTTACGTTGCACCGGGAGCTTCCGGCAGCGGTTCTAAGGAAGATCCGATGGAACTTAAGAAAGCGCTTACAACCGTCGCCGCAGGACAGACCATCTATTTACTGGAAGGCACTTATAAATTCAACGACACCATTACCATTGCCGAATCCAACAGCGGAGAAGCCGGCAAGTATAAAACCCTCAGTGCGTATCCGGGGGCAGAGGTTGTGCTGGATTTTGCGGGCCAGTCTTTAGGAAAACGCGGTATCCAGCTGGAAGGCAGCTACTGGCATTTCTATGGAATTACCATTTGCAATGCCGGAGATAACGGTATGCTGCTGGCCGGCGATTATAATGTCATTGAGATGTGTGTTTTTGACGGAAACAGAGACAGCGGATTGCAGATCAGCCGGAATAACGGTGCTTACACCAAGGTGGAGCAGTGGCCGTCCTATAACTATATTTTAAATTGTACCTCCCGTAACAACAGCGATCCTACCGGAGAAAATGCAGACGGCTTTGCACCAAAGCTCACCTGCGGTGAAGGAAACGTTTTTGACGGTTGTCTTGCTTACAACAACGTGGATGACGGCTGGGACTGCTTTGCTAAATCCGAAACCGGACCAATCGGTGTGGTAACATTGATCAACTGTATTGCGTTTCGTAACGGTCAAACGGAAGCCGGTGTATACACTCCGGAGAGCGACGGTAACGGATTCAAGCTGGGGGGCGGAGGCATCGGAACGCCTCACGTGGTAATTAATTGTCTCGCGTTTGAAAACAAGAATTGCGGTTTTACGGACAATAACAATCCGTCGGCCCTTGCCATGATAAACTGTACTGCATTTAATAATAACGGTGCCCAGAAAAAATCAGACTTTAATGTGTACCGCTGTAAAAAAGCCAATGCAATAAATATTCTGGCATACAATGCGGTGAAGAACAGTAATACGTTCCAGAACATGTCCGCAAATTATGTGCTGTATCCGAATGGAAAAGACTGGTATCAGGTAACCTCTTACGGACCGTTTGATACAAAAAATTCCTCCACCAAGGGAACAAAGACAACCAATGGCCTGACAGCGGCAGACTTTATTGTAACGGAATCTCCGGCACTGGGTACGGATTTCCACACCCTGTGGAGAGAAGCAGACGGCTCCATCGATACCAAGGGTTATGCTATGCTGGCTACAGGCAGTGATTATGCGTCCTTCTCCTCCGACGGCGGAGCCTGCGGAGCCAGATTCGGCAAGGGAGCAGAGTTTGTTACACCGGATAATGCAGAGATTATGAAACTTATGGCAATTGATGGAGAACTGCCATTACCGTCGAATATGCCGACAATGACGCCAACGCCAAAGCCAACTGCCACACCAAAACCAACGGCAACAGTGGCACCAACTGCTACACCAAAGCCAACGGCAACACCGGCACCAACTGCTACACCAAGGCCAACGGCCACACCGGTACCGACCGCAACACCAAAGCCAACAGCGACGCCGGAACCAACGGCAACGCCGGAACCAACAGCCACACCGGAACCGACAGCGACGCCGGAACCAACAGCGACGCCGGAACCAACAGCAACACCGGAACCAACAGCCACACCGGAACCGACAGCAACACCGGAACCAACGGCAACACCGGAACCAACAGCAGCGCCAACATCGGCACCGGTAAACAGCGCCGGAATGTCCGGTTCGGATGGTATGATTGTAGTGATATGTGTAGTTGCCTCCGTAGCCATTATTGCAGTGGCTGCCGTAGCAATTATTCTGATTTTTAAGAAAGCAAAATAAGCAGATAAAAAAGCCTCTTTCCGAGGCTTTTTTTATTTATCCTTTGGTCAATACTATAGGTGATTAAGAAAAAAGGAGAGAAACGCTTATGTGTACGGCAGTCAATTTTAAAACAAAGGATCATTATTTTGGAAGAAACCTGGATTTGGAATATACGTATCAGGAAACCGTGACGGTGACGCCAAGAAATTTTCCATTCCGGTTTCGGGTGATGGGAGAGATAACTCATCATTATGCCATGATTGGCATGGCATACGTGGTTGACGGATATCCGCTGTATTATGATGCCACCAATGAAAAAGGAGTCAGTATGGCGGGGCTGATGTTTGCAGGGAATGCCCACTATCCGGGCATGGCGGAGGGGAAGGATAACATAGCCCCCTTTGAATTTATTCCCTGGATTCTTGGCCGGTGCGGTACCATGGCAGAGGTGCGCAGCCTTTTGGAAAAAATCAATCTGGTGAATATCGCCTTTCATGATTCGCTTCCGTTAACTCCTCTTCATTGGATGATTTCCTGCCAAGGTGAGTCTGTCGTGGTGGAAAGTATGCAGGACGGTTTGCATATTCATGAAAATCCGGTGGGAGTTCTGACCAATAACCCTCCGTTTCCGATGCAACTATGGAATCTGAATAATTACATGGGCTTATCCCGGAACGGGCAGGAAAACCGCTTTGGAGCAACGCTTCCTTTGGAAGTCTACAGCAGGGGCATGGGTGCGTTGGGGCTTCCGGGGGATTTATCCTCCGCATCCAGGTTTGTGCGGGCGGCGTTTGTGCTTCATAACTCAGTTTGCGGAGAATCGGAAGAAGAAAGTGTCGGGCAGTTTTTTCACATTCTCACTTCCGTAGAGCAGCAGAGAGGCTGTGTAAAAATGGGTGGGGAAGAATATGAAATAACCGCCTATTCTTCCTGCTGTAATACAGATAAGGGAATTTACTATTATACGACCTATAAAAACCGTCAAATCAGTGCTGTGGATTTGTGGCAGGAGAATTTGGAGTCTAACGACGTAATTGCTTATTCTTTAGTGAAAAGTGAACAAATAAATTATCAAAATACAGGTAAAAAATGAATGAATTGTACAAAAAAATAAAAAACACAGATTGAAACGATACGCAAAGTATGGTACAATTATGTTATATCCTAAGAAAAGTGTCGGCAGTATGTCAAAATGCCGGTCGTAATTTACGGAGGTAACGGAGATGGCAAAAGAGAAAAAAGAAAAGAAAAATAAAGTTTCTGCAGGAGTTTTGCAGTATCCAAAGGGTCAGGAGGCCGGGTTAAGAAAGTTAATGAAACAGGTGGGACTGGTAATCGGTCTGGGAATATTTTGGTTGATTATGTGCGTGGTCTCCAGTGCGTTAATCACCGTGGCTAAAGATGCGCAGATTGGAACCATGGATGCATTAAACCAGTACCGGCTGGCATCCAGAAATCTAACGTTGGCAGTTCAGTCTTATGCGGTAACCGGTGGTGAACATTGTTACAATGAATACGTTAACGAGATAAATGTAGATAAAAACCGTGAAAAAGCGCTGGAGATTCTTCAGGGTTACGATATTACAAAAGGGGAATGGGAAAAATTAAATAGCATTGTCACCATGTCCGCTGATTTGGCAGAGCATGAAGCAGCTGCCATTGCCGGAGTAGAGGCAGGTAATATGGACTGGGCAAGAGAGCAGGTGTTTGGGCATCATTATGAAGAGGGTGTGGAACAAATCACAACTCTTACGGATGAAGTAATTGCAGAAATTCAGCAAAGAAAAGAAGCACAGTGTAATATACTTTTAATATTACAGATTGCCTGCATTGTTTTCTTTATTGCCGCTGTAGTGGGTGTATTGGTTATGATTGTTAAGGTCATGAAGTTTGCCGGAATGGAATTACTTGTTCCTGTTAAAAAGGTATCCGAGCAGATGAACTATCTGGCGCAGGGTGACTTCTCCGAGCCTCTTGATTTGAAAGAAGATGACTCCGAAGTTGGTTCCATGGTAAAATCCATTGCATTCATGAAGACCAACATGCATGAAATGATTAGTGAAATTTCTTCCGTGCTCGATCAAATGGGCGGCGGAAATTACCGCATCAATTTACAGAAAAATTACGTGGGTGAATTTAAGCAGATTAAAGAATCCCTGCTCGTTATTACCGAAAGCATGAAGGAAACATTAAATACCCTTCGCGTTGCATCCGAGGAAATTAATCTTGGTTCCGACCAGCTGGCAAGTGCGGCACAGGATCTTGCGGAGGGCAGTTCCTCCCAGGCAATGCAGGTAGCAGAACTTGTAGCAGCCATGAAGACTATGTCCGGTAACATGGAACAGAATGCCAATGCCGCAGCGGCTTCCGTGGAAATTGCAAATCGGGCCGGCGAAACCATGCAGCGCGGTAATGAAAAACTGGAAGAATTAAAAGAAGCCATCAGTGAAATTGCCAAGTGCTCCGAGCAGATTCATACCATTATCAATACCATTGAAGACATTGCGGAGCAAACCAATCTGTTGTCCTTAAATGCAGCTATTGAAGCAGCAAGAGCCGGCGAGGCAGGCCGTGGATTCGCTGTGGTAGCAGAGCAGGTAAAGAATCTTGCAGAGGAGTCCGCAAGAGCATCCGGACGCACTACACAGTTAATTGAGACCACCATCGAAGCAGTAGACAAGGGTATTGCCATTGCAGATGAAACCGCAACCAACATGGTTGAGGTTATGCAGGGCGCCATGGAAGCAACCCAGAAGATGGGGCAGATTGCAGAGATGCTGAATAAGGAAGTTGCCAATATTCATGACATTAACAGTACTTTAAATCAGGTATCCGAGGTTGTTGACAGTAATTCTGCAACTTCCCAGGAAACTGCGGCAGTCAGCGAGGAGCAGAAAGCCCAGGTAGAAACCATGGCACAGTTGGTAGAGTACTTCAAGATTTAATCAGAAATGTAGCAAGGAGACGGGGATGTTTACACTCAATCGAAATACAACATTTATATCGGAAAATACCACCATCCCTGTACGGAATGCTATTTCCATGCTGGAGCGTGACCGTGACCGGGTGTTTGTTGCAACGGACAAGCCGGGCGGAAGCGTTGTACTGGTGCAAAAGAGCATGGCCCGCAGCATTCCGGAGCCGGAGGCGTCCGAAAAGCAACAGCTGAGAGAACGCTATTTAGAGGAGGAACGTTATAAAATCAGTGTTTCTCCGGATAAAATCGTCATTTATGCCCAGGGCCCATTAGGATTTATTTACGGTCTTTTGCATCTCAGCGAACAATATATGGGCATCCGCCCGTTTTGGTTCTGGATGGACCAGACCATTGAGCAGAAGAAAAAGGCAGTGGTGCCGGAGGGAGTTATCTGCTCCAAAGATCCGGCGGTATTGTTCCGCGGCTGGCATTTTAGCGATGCTACTTTGATGAGCAAATGGAGTTATCAGGAAGATGGCAGTGCGGGTTGGAAAATGTGTTTGGAAGCATTGCTTCGTTGCGGCGGAAATGTGGTTGTTACTGATGAGAAAGAAATTACGGATGCTATGGAGGAGTTGACTGCGCCGTATGGCCTTTTAAAGACTCCGCTTTTGGAAAAGCCGTCCTTTGCGAAAGACGCATATGATGACGTTTTTTGCTATAATCTTCAGGAAACCAGCCATGTTACCATGTTTTCCGGCAGCGTGGAACAGGTAGATACGGAACTGAGCACAGCATTAGCAAACGGCAGAGACTGTTTCTGGGCAGTGCAGTGTTCTAATGTCCGCCCTCATATTTATTTCTTGGACGAAGTCCGCAAAAAATGGCAGGGAGAAGAGTTGACGGAAGAATCCCAGGCAGAAGAATTTGTGTGTGCTTACTTTGGCGAGTGCGAAGCAAAAGAAGAGATAGAAGCATTATACATGGAATATCCGCAGGTGATGATGTGCCTGAATGAAAAGGAAGACCATGTCGGTGAACTGTTCTATACAGAAAATGTGCGCCTGTTCTGCCATCAAATCCTGGTGGATAAAAACAGTGCGGTTGCAGGACTTTGCAAGTTAGATGAGAAGTCTTCTTTGGCAAATCAGATTCACACATTCGGTGAAATCTGCTGTCAGCAGAAAGAAGAGCTGGAAAAGCTTTGTCTGGCATGTACCGTAACCGAAAACGGCCTGCAGCAAAAATCCCTGCTTTCTGCAACTATCGGGTTGCACATAAAGCTTCACCAGACCTGCCGCCGGGCAGCCCGTTGCTTTGCCAGGGGCTACGAGTCTCTGACGGAAGGTGACTATGAAAGAGCATTCCTTCGGTTCGGCGACAGTGCCGTGTGGTTCGATAAAGGAGATGCCCTGCTTCGTGGTGCAGAATACGGTGTATGGAAAAACTTCTATGCAAATGACTGTATTACAGACATTAAGCATACCGCATATATGGTGCGTAAGGTCATGGGAGTTGTCCGTGAACTGGGTGATAATGCAAAGCATGATGATTGGTATCAAAAGTACTGTCTGCCTCAGGAAGAGCAGGAAGTAAAGCGTAGTGCCGTTGCAGAAAATCACAAAACCGATGTGGAACTATATGAGGCAATGAAAAAGCGGGTTGTAAGATAAAAATGAAATGGTAGGGCTTCCGTATGGTAAGAAGTTACCGGCGGAAGCCTTTGTATTTGCAAATAAAAGGAGGAAAAACAAATGTTAGAATTCAAGTACGACACCCAGTTACTTATCGAAGGAACCGATTTAGATGAGGATGTAATAAGCGATTATTTCACCAACAATTTCAAAGGGGATTGTCTGCTGGCAGTGGGCGATGAAGAGCTAATCAAGATTCATTACCATACCAACGAGCCCTGGAAGGTGCTGGAGTACTGCGCTTCACTTGGCGAAATTTATGACATTGTCATTGAAGATATGGATAGACAGTCCAGAGGGCTACAGGGGTAGACGGATCATGGAAATAAAACGCTATACAAAAACAGAAATAGATGACGTCATCCAATTTGAACTTCAGCTTCGCAAAGAAGAGGATTTCTGGGGCTGGGAAATAGACGATGCATACATAGAAAGTGTGAAGAAAAGCTTCAAAGACCAAAAGTTTGACCATTCCCTTTCATTTCTTGCCTATGTAGACGGAAAGGTAGTCGGAAGAATTGATTCCACCCTCATTTGCAGCCATTTTGACGGCTCCACTAAGGCCTATCTGGACTGGATTTGCGTCTTAAAGAGCGCAAGGCATTTAGGTGTGGCGCAGGGACTACTTGCGGAGCTGAGAAAGCAATTACGGGAAAAATATCAGGTGGATACGTTAATTGCATTAATGGCAAGTAATGATGAGGCACAGCGGTTTTATCGTGCCGTGGAAAAGGCAGAAATTAGAGACGAAGGAATCTGGATGGATTGCTAGAGGAGAAAAAGAAAATGAAATGCGCATTAGCCGCTGTAGGTTTTATTAATGAGGATGTTTTGTATAACAAAAATGTAATCATAACTACCATGATAAAATATGCGAAAAAGGCAGATATTGTTTTGTTCGGAGAGGCCTTTTTGCAAGGCTTTTACGGAGCTAAGTTCATTCCGGAGCAGGATGAAACCATAGCCATCGCCAAGGATGATTCGACAATCAAAGAGATTTGTTCTATTGCCAGCCAATACTCCATAGCGGTTTCTTTCGGTTTTATTGAAAAGGAAGAAGAAAAATTCTATAGTAGTCAAATTATGATTGATTCGGATGGGCAGGTACTTGAGTTATACAGAAGAGTGTCACCGGGGTGGAAAGAAGAATTTGCAGATGAAAGATACTGCGAAGGCAAAGTATTTCATACCTTTAATTTTATGGGACAAAAAATTACAGTCGGACTTTGTGGTGACTTATGGTTTGATGAAAATATTGAGGCAATCAATGAGCTAAAGCCGGAGGTGGTGTTCTGGCCGGTATACACAGATTATAGTCCTGAGGAATGGAATACAACGGTTAAGTTAGAATACGCCGTACAGGCGGGGAAGCTTCCCTGCAAGGTGCTGTATGTGAATTCTGTCTGCCTGGATAAAGAGGAAGAGGAGATTGCCAGAGGCGGTGCGGCTCTTTTCGAGAACGGATGTATTGTGAAAGAAATACCTTCGGGAGAAGAAAATGTGTTGATTGTGGAGGTGTAATATGATATTCAAAGAGGTTGAATTAACAGATAAAATTTTATCAGAGTTAATCGCCTGTTCCGAAGCTTGGGAGCAGGAAAACTCCTGCCATGGCTACCGCAAAAATACGGAGGAAGACATCCGGGGGAACCGGATTTTTCTCGCCTTGGAGGAGGAACAGATGGCGGGCTATTTGTTTGGCTATATGGACAAAGGTGAGCGGAAAAATTCCATCCATGAAAAGGATGAACCGTTCTTTGAAGTAGAGGAGCTTTATGTAAAACCGGAGCTTCGAAGTAAGGGAATCGGCAGGCAACTGTTTCAGTATATGGAAGAAAAACTGAAGGAAGAAAAGGTGGAGCTTATTCTGCTGAGTACTGCGACTAAGAATTACAAGGCGATTCTGCATTTTTATCTGGACGAACTGGACATGGAGTTTTGGAATGCCAGATTGTTTAAGAGAATTTAAGCGTGTTATAGTAGCAGGATGTAGTAGGGAGAATACGAAGATGAAATTAGTTTTTGACAGACTAAAAATTGAAGAAATAATAGAGAACATCGTCCATAAGACCATGAACATGGACCTGACCTGGGAGTGGCCATGTGGTGTGGCATATTATGGAATCAGCGCAGCGTACGAAGTAACCGGCAAGCAGGAATATCTGCAGTTATTAAAGAACAGAGTGGATGAACTTATTGAGTTGGAGCTGCCGATGCCATGGACGGTCAATGCCTGTGCTATGGGACACTGCCTGATTACCCTGTACCAAGCTACCGGCGAAGAAAAATATTTAGAACTTATAAAAGGCAAACTGGCTTATCTGAGAAACGAGGCACTGCGGTTTGGAGACCGTGTGCTGCAGCATACCGTGTCCTCTAAAAACGATTTTCCGGAGCAGGCCTGGGCTGATACCCTGTTTATGGCAGCGTTGTTTATGCTTCGTGCCGGTGTGCTTCTTAAGGATGAGGAACTCATCAATGATGCATTGAACCAGTGGTACTGGCATATTCGCTATTTGCAGGACAAAGAGAGTGGGTTTTATTTCCACGGTTATAACAATACCACCAAGGATAACATGTCCGGTATTTACTGGGGCAGGGCAAATGCCTGGGCGTCATACACCATGGCAAAGGCCGGCAAGGTGCTCCCGGAATGGTATTTGTATCCGAAGTTTATGGACATCCAGGGCTCTTTAAATGAGCAGCTGGCGGCGCTGAAAAATGTGCAGACAGAGGCAGGACTTTGGCGAACCGTGTTGGATGATGAAGATGCCTATGAGGAAATTTCCGCATCTGCGGGAATTGCGGCGGCAATGTTGGAGCGCAATAATCCACTGCATACAAAGCATGTGCAGCGCGCGCTCTCAGGGCTGCTTTCCAATGTCAGTGAAGACGGAAGAGTGCTGAATGTGTCCGGCGGAACCGCGGTAATGAAGGATAAAGAGGCTTACCGTAGCATTTCCAAAGACTGGATGCAAGGCTGGGGCCAGGGACTTGTGCTGGCGTTTCTGGCAGCGGTGTTGGAGAATGGAAGCATATGAAAACAAATTATCAAACCTACTGGGAATCCAGTTGGAAGGAAGAAGATTCTTCACGACTACAAGTTTATTTAGAAGGCTGGAAAAACTACCATGGCAGAGAAATTGAACTGTTGAAGGAACAACAGGTAAAGTCTGTCTGTGACGCTGCCTGTGGTTTTGGAGCCTACACTATTGCGTTTGCTTCGAATGGCTTTGAAGTATCCGGATTTGATATTTCCCCTGCTTCTGTGGAAATTACCAGGCAGGGTCTGACACGGTATGGATTCGATTCCGTAAATATTAAAGTGGCCGGTATTCTGGATACCGGTTATGAGAACGCTGCCTTTGACGCAGTCAACGCCCATGCAGTTCTTGACCACTTAAACGTAACAGATGCCAAAAAGGCAATAGAAGAACTGTTCAGAATCACCCGGCAGGGTGGTCTGGTCGTAGTATCCTTTGATGGTATAAATGATGAGGATTTTACAGAGGAACACATCGAAATAGAACCTGGAACCATGCAGTATGTAAGTGGTTCGAGAGCAGGAATGCTGTTTCACCCGTATGAATGGGATGAAATTGAGCGCTTGTTGAGAGAATATGAAATAATAGAGAAGTGGACAAATCAGAAAAAAGAAAAGATTGTGGTTTTAAGAAAATAGTATGTTAATAAATAAAGCAGGCTGCTTGGAATTTTTCAAGCAGCCTGTTATCTTTTTACGAAATGCTATCCCTCAAATGCATTGTACTATTGGCCCTCAGAATATATCGTTCCTCACCTTTAATCATCCATTCGTGGATTCCGGTATCACCGGTAGGAAAGAGCATTCCGGAGGCAACCGGTAATTTCAAAAAGGCCTGGTAGAGCTGGTTGATCATGCCGCCGTGGGACACGATTACCACAGTGGCATCGGGCTCGTTTTCTGCTATGATTTTAGACAGGATATATTCTGCGCGGTAGCGGAAGTCTAATTGGGATTCCTGCTCGTAGACAGAAGCATGAAGCGGAAGATTCGGAACAAACGGATATTTTTCATCTGCTTCTGCCCGGGAGAGTCCGGCAATCAGACCGTTGTTAAATTCCGCTAGTTTTTCATCCGTAATAATAGGGACACCAATGGTGTCGGAAAGATGGGTGGCCGTCTGAAAAGCCCGCTTCAACGGACTGGCATAAATTTTGCGGATGGTGCAGTATTCTTTTAAGTAGTCAGCCATGGCCTGCGCCTGGGCATGACCGGTTTCGGTCAGATTAAAGTCGGCCCGGCCCTCATGTACATCTAAAATATCGGCTTCAGATTCTCCGTGTCGGATGATAAGTAGTTTCATGGAATCCTCCTTATATGTATCACAAACGTAATGTTCTTTTTTTCAGTTTACAGCAAACGAAGCCGATTGTAAAGAAGTTGACAAAGGGTGTCTATTAGTGATAGACTAAAAGAAAAAGTCTATTGCTGATAGACACTTTTTCTTTTTCATACAAAATAGCACATAGACACTGGCAATAGCCATTATAGAAAGGAAATCTGCCCATGGAAGAAATCAAATTAGGTCTGGTAGAGGCTCGCTTTGCCGACATTATCTGGAATAAGGAACCTCTCACCACAAGAGAACTGGTAAACCTGTGTGAGCAGGAATTAAGCTGGAAACGAACTACAACCTATACCGTACTTAAAAAGCTTTGCGACAGGGGAATTTTCACTATGAATGATAAAATCGTTACTTCCCTGATTTCCAGGGAGGAATTTTCTGCGATGCAGAGTGATTCCTTTGTAAAGGAGAATTTCCAAGGCTCCCTGCCGGCATTCATTGCGGCCTTTGCTTCGCGAAACAAGCTAACCGATGGAGAAATTGCAGAAATCCGTCGTATGATGGCAGAATTGGGAAAGGAGTAGCGTATGGAACAAGTATTATTCGAAATTGTAAAACGTGGTATTGCTGCCAGTCTGCTTGTACTCATGGTGGTGCTGCTCCGTGTATGCTTCAAGCGGATGCCAAAGTGGGTCCGGCTGGTACTGTGGGGCCTTGTGGCAGTCCGACTGCTCTGTCCGGTTTCCCTGGAAACTTCATTCAGCCTGATTCCGGATGTGGTCAAAATGTACCGGACGGCGGAAGATGCAAAGGTAACGTCGGAGCAGCAAACTGCTTTCAACAGAGATCTGCAGGCTCAGGAAGAGAAATCCCCGGTTACTTTGGAGGTGAAAGACCCGGTAACGGATAAGGAAAGTGCTGACACCAATGTAATTGTATCGGATACAATGCCTGACTTTGAAATGAAACCGGAGACAACGTATACTCCGATCGTCGACAATCCCCCGGCAGATGCGGCAGTGTCTCCGATGGCGTCTCCGGAAATCAATGTGGCAGAACCGCAGAAAGACAGCTCGCAGGAACCTTCCCTTCCTTTCATTGCCTGGATGGCAGGAATGCTTTTGCTGGCGCTTTATGGAGTAGTAAGCTACCTAAAAGTAAAACATCAGGTAAGGGCATCCTGGAATGTAAGAGAAAACATATTTTACTGTGATGATATCGACACG
>JAZQJL010000050.1:0-3732 GCA_045541595.1 Lachnospiraceae bacterium
TTGCCGTTGGTTCCGGCGTTGCTGTCGGTGTTGGCAATGGTGTTACTGTAGCCGTTGGCTCTGCGATTGGGGTACTGCCGGTATTCTCCGGTACTTTTCCTGAGCATGCCGCAAGCCCTCCCAGCAGCAATAAAATTCCCAAACATTTTGTTATCTTATGAAGTCTCATTCTTTGTCTCCTTTTATTGCAAAATAGCGTATCGGCACTCTTACTTCATTGCCGTAAACATACATGCCAATCATGGCGCCGGTAAAGCGTTTGCCCCGCTTAATACCCTCATCGCAGAGGTAGTAAACATTGGGCAGGGTTCCAAGAACGGTAAATGGTTCTTCATCGGAAAAAGAATTACAAAGTTTATAAGAAAAGGTTCTCTCCAGACCCTTGGTTTCGCACCGCAAAACAATTTCTTTTTCTTCATCGAAAAAAGATTCTGCCCTCAGTTCTGCCCGGAAACTGTCCCATGTCCCGTTATCCACATGCTCCTGCACCTTCAGATACGTTTTTCCGCCTTCCGCAAACACTCCGAACTTCAAATAGGTGTTTTCATCATAGTAGCAGGTCATACCTGCATCCTGTCCATCCTGTAGCGGTGCAAAAGAAAACCTTGTTTCTGCGGTAAAGTCAAAGGCCGTCTGGCGCTGCAGCAGGAGATTTCTTGCAGCGACCTCGCACAAATCTGCCCTGCTGCCAAGAAGATATACACCATCTTCTCTTACTTCCGCATAGTTTTCCTCCGGTTCCCGGACGGTTACCCACTGACATCCCAGTGGCTGTCCGCCAAATTCCGTAGTTTCCTCTTTTACTTCAAACGTCGGAAGATCCGGCTTCTTTGCCAGCGCACTTGGCCCCTGCAATTGGTTCACCATTGGCCAGCCATCCGCTGTCCAGGTGATTTTGTCCAAAGCGGTTTCCCGTCCGAGAAGACTCCATTTTCCCTCCACCTGTCTGCCGCACAAGTACACCATGTACCACTCACCCGCCGGTGTACATACCGGTTTGCCGTGACCACAGCGCTGGATGGCCTGTTTTGAATCTTCCTGCCGCATCACAGGATTGAAAGGGCACGGTTCATAGTTGCCGAACAACTCTTTGGAACGGGCCACGGAAATGCGGTGTCCCATACCGGTGCCGCCCTCCGCCTGAAAAAGGTAATACCAACCGTCTTTCTTAAGCAGATGGGAGCCCTCCGGCGCCCGCTTATTATGCCCGTAGTATAATAGCTTTGCCTCGGACAGCTGTTTTTTGCCATCCGGACTGATTTCAAAAATTCTCGCACCACGGTTTAACAGCATATATCGTTTACCGTCATCGTCGGTAAATATGGACGGGTCAATACCGTCCTCATCAATAAATGCAGGTTCGGAATACGGACCCTCCGGACGTTCCGCAGATACTACAATCTGGCGGCGGTACGGGGTTGCATTCCAGGCATAGGAATCCACGTCATCCACCGTATCATTTTGGCGGTAGGTTGCGGTAATGTAAAATTTTCCGTCATAGTAGGAAATATCCGGCGCCCAGTAGCCCCGGCCTCCTTCCAATTGTCCAAGACCGGACCACTCGGGGTTGGTAATGGCATGGCCGATGACCTCCCAGTGAATCAGGTCCTTCGAGTGGGAAATCGGGATGCACGGGAAAAATACAAAGGAGGAATTTACCATGTAAAAATCGTTGCCCACACAGACAATGGATGGGTCCGGATGCATGCCGGTAAGAATCGGGTTTTTGTAGGATTCCGCCAGGGAAAACCCACAGTAGGATTCAAAATAGGATACCAATGCTGTATGTCCCAGTTCTGCTGCCAGCTCATAAGGCGTTACCAGGTTGATATCTCCCGCCACCGGCGACAGACCCACCTTTTCCGTCAGGTACTGCACCAGCTCCAAATTGCCGGATTCTACAGCAAAATGCAGCATGGTGCGGCAATTTTCATCCGTTTCGTTGAAGCTGGCTCTGGAATATTCCACAATATATTTTACCACTTCCAAATGCCCTAAGCGCGCAGCCAGGTATGGCAGCCAGAGCCCCTCCGGTTTGTCGTCGATACCGGCCGGATTCTCAATCAGAATCCGCCGCACCTCTATCAAATTCCCTTGTAAAATTGCCTGTTGCAGGGTCATGCTTTGCCTCCACTCACTATTCTTCTTCCAAATTTTTATCTTCAAAATACGGTAATACCTTTGCCAGGGTTTCCCGCACTTCCTTCCACTGATTTGCCTCACCGATTACCCGGATGTTATAAACCACCGGACCAAGCACCACCGTCTTTGAGGTGGCAACATAGCGTTCACCGCTGTCTTCGGTAATCATCTGTTCTCCGATGTCTTTCTGTGGGGCGTCCGGGTAAATATGCGCATTTACCGTAATGCGGACATCTCCGTCCCGATAGCCGCTATCCACATAAATCCACTCGACCTCACCCTCCTTTGAGCCATAAAAGCTGACATAAAAGCGGGGAGCATCGTTATATCCCACCGGCATACCCACATAGCTTGCCTTTTCCGGCCAGTCGCTGTTTTCCAATGGGTTGAACAGGTCAAATCCCAAAAATGCTTCGCACGCTTTCCAATCGTTAAATTGCTTGTAGCAATGACCCGGCATGTGGCTGGAAATCAGTTGTTGCTCCTTGGTCTTTGCGTTCCAGGCCGACCATTCCTTCTGCAGTGCATCATACATGCCCTGACTAAGCATATCAGAAGATATCAGGTTGTCCGAAGTTCCTGCCGCCGGGGTGATGTCTTCCTCCGGGCAGGATTCCACGCCTTTGGCACAGCCGGACAGAGCCAGCATAAAAATCATACTTAAGATTAAAAAACGTAAATGTTTCATATCTGTACCTCCGTTTTGTTTATTTCACTATATATAGACGCAAAAACATGGGAAATATTTTATAAACACAAGCTTTTGTTGTACAATTTTATTTTATCACACCGTTTTGCAAAAGTATATTAATAATCTCATTAAAACTGCATTAAAACCCCCACAAACCGTTCATTATATGTTATACTCTATTCATACAATAGAAAACAAAAACTATTGTAGCATCTTACAGCCCCCGCGAGGCACTTACTAAGATGACACAAAAGAAGGGAGAAACAAATATTATGGAAATCTTCATGATTGTTGCACCTATTGTCGCGGTCATCGTACTGCTGTTTATCCTTGGTTACGTCAAGGCATCCCCGGATACCGCTTACATCATCTCCGGTCTTCGTAAGAAACCTAAGATTTTAATCGGTAAGGCCGGTATTAAGATTCCGTTCCTGGAAAAGAAGGATGAACTGAGACTTCAGTTAATTCCTATTGATGTTAAAACATCCAGTGCGGTTCCAACCGCCGACTACATCAACATCCAGGTAGATGCGGTAGTTAACGTAAAAATCAGTGACAGCCCGGAGAAGCTCCAGCTGGCTGCCCAGAACTTCTTAAATAAAAGAGTGGACTACATCGCAGGTGTTGCCCAGCAGGTACTGGAAGGTAACATGCGTGAAATCGTAGGTCAGATGCGCTTAGAGCAGATGGTCAGCGACCGTCAGTCCTTCGCCGGAAATGTAAAAAATAATGCAGAGCCTGACCTTGCTGCCATGGGTCTTGACATTGTCAGCTTCAATGTGCAGAACTTTGTGGACGGCAACGGCGTAATTGAAAACCTCGGTGTGGACAACATCGTTAAAATTCAGAAGACCGCAGCTATTTCCCGTGCAGAGAGCGAAAAGGAAATTGCCATGGCT
>JAZQJL010000051.1:0-3142 GCA_045541595.1 Lachnospiraceae bacterium
CTGTTTCCCTCGCAAACAATATAGACTCTTTCTCTTTAAATGTACCGCTACCGTTCTAAAATATCAAGCAGTTTTTCTGCTTTTATACATCTTTTTGGCAAATCTCCTTCAAACGGAGTAGATTGTTCTGTATGCAGATAATATGCTTCTATGCCAAAATCCAAAGCTCCCTGCACGTCGCTGAAGCGGTCATTTCCCACCATGACAGATTCTGCTTTTTTCAAATCATGCTTGGTAAAAAGTGCCTCATAAAATTTTGCCGACGGTTTCTTTACTTCCAAATCAGAGGAAAAGAAAATATCATCAAAGTATTTTGTGATTCCTAACAACTGCATCTCCGGTAAAGTAAAGGAAGTCTGGGCATTGGAAAGCAGATACACGTTCTTTCCTGCAGATTTCAAACCCTGCAAAAGTTCGGCGGCTCCCGGAAACAGCCGGAGCTTTTCCATGGTTATGGCGCGGAACGCAATCATGGAATCTTTCATTAACTGCTTGTTTGCCGTCATGCCTTTTTCCTTATATAGCCTTACAAACACCCGGTCCAGATTGATTTCCACTTCCTTCACCGTGATGTCCGGATATTTCTTTTGTAACTTTTTCTGCAATTTCTTTTCCTCTTCCCGGATTAAGGAGAAGTAGCGTTCTTTTAACTCTTTACCGGTATACGCCGCTCCCTGGGCGGAGAAATAAACCGCAATTTTTTTCCATACCGACGCTTTATTCTCGTCGGTGTGAATATCTACCAGTGTCCCATATAAGTCAAAAATATAGTTCTGATATTTCATGCTACACCTCTATCTTTACTCTGCCTGGGCCTCTAAATTAAAGTTCTTCAGCACAAAGGAAGAAAATGCCGGCATCGTCAGTGAAAGTTTTCCGTCTGCTACGGAATAAAGCTTTGCCTCCGGCGTCATGATGCCTTCTGCCGTCAGCATCAGACTTACCATAAACGGAGAATTAATATCTAACTCCTCTACGGAGAAGGTGATATTTTTCACCGTATCATTATTATTCACTGCCACAAATAGCTGGTCTTCTTTGTCAAAACGTCCGAAACTCAAAACTCCGTGCTCGCAATGCAACATCCGGAAAGAGCCGGTGCGTACTGCCGGATACGTGCGGTGAATATGAATCAGCTCCTTATGAAAAGCAATCAGCTCCAAATCTTCTTCGCCCCAAGGATACGGTCTGCGGTTATCCGGATCGGTAAATCCGCATACACCCGCTTCATCACCGTAATACAGGGTTGGTGCCCCCGGCCAGAACATCTGCAGAACTACTGCTTCGGCAAAAACCGCCTTGTTTATGCCTTCTTCTGCCGCTTTTGCTCCCAGCACCTGCACTCTGCCCGCCTGATGATTGGTTCTTGTTAAAAATCGGGAGTGGTCATGGTTGGATAGTTCATTCATGGCGCAATATAGGGACGAAGTCTGAAATTTTGCCATGTTGTACTTCATACAGTTTAAGAAATGCTCATGATTATTCCAAAGGTTTCCCCTAAACTCATCGCTGTGCTTTTCCATACCGGTCAAGAACCAGGTAATCGGTTCCATGAAGGCGTCATAATTCATGACAGTGTCCCATTCGTCCCCTTGCAGCCAGGAAGCTGCATTCCCGTAATGCTCTGCTAAAATAACCGCTTCCGGATTAGCCTCTTTCACCGCTTTGCGGAACCGTTTCCAGAACTTATGGTTAAACTCTTCACTGTGTCCCAGATCTGCTGCCACATCCAGGCGCCAGCCGTCCACATTATACGGCGGGGATACCCATTTTGCTCCCACTTTGCATATATACTCGCAAAGCTCTTCCGATTCTTCAAAATTTAACTTTGGTAAGGTTTCATAGCCCCACCATCCCTCATAGGAGTTTTTATCATTTTCGTTGCGGAATTTAAAGAAATTCCAATACGGACTTTCTTTGGACTGATACGCCCCCGGCGCATAATTTCCGCCGGCCGCATAAAAGCCTTCCCGGTCCAGCCATTTGTTAAAGGAACCGCAGTGATTAAACACGCCGTCCAAAATCACCTTCATGCCGCGGCGGTGAATCTCTTCCACCAGGTCGGCAAAACAGGCATTGCTGGCCTCCAGGTTCTCCTTATCCGTAGTTCGTTTAATATATCTTGCAAAGGCACTGTCGCCAATTTTTCCGTCGTTAATAATGACTCCAAAGTGAGGATCGATGTAGTCATAGTCCTGACTGTCATATTTGTGGTTGGAAGGAGAAACAAACAGCGGGTTAAAATAAATGACTTCCACGCCCAACTCCTGCAGATAATCCAGCTTTTTACGCACTCCTGCCAGATCGCCGCCATAGAAGCGGCCCACATCCAGATTCGCCACCGGAGTGTTCCATTGTTCCACCCGTTCTACTTCGGTTCCGATGTAGCTGTATTCCCCGGTCACCACGTCGTTGGATTTATCACCGTTACAGAAACGGTCGGTATATATCTGGTACATTACCGCGCCCTTGGTCCATTCCGGCACCTCAAAGCCCGGAGTCAGCCGGAAGTAAAATTCTTCTGTTGCATGGTTTGTTACACCGCTACGGTCATAATTATAAATAACGCCATCACAAATAAAGGAGAAGTAATACCATTCCGGCTTCTCTCCCACAGTCATGGTTGCTGTATAATAATCAAATTTCTTACCCTGCTCCGACGGTGTCATCGGAATCTCTCCTTTCTCGGTATGGAGCATCGGGTATGCATAACATCCGGCCGGCACACGAAAACGCAATGTAACCGCATCGCCCGCCTTAACATTTACCGGATTCCGGTATTCTCTTGTTCCGTCTGAAAAAAACAAATTCAGGTTCATAAAACTTATGCCTGTCCTCTCTTGTCTACTTTATTATTCTCTCTTTTCCCAACCTTCCCTACAAAGTAAAAAGGCCGGCAATCGCTTGCCAGCCTTTTCGGAGAAGGTATTTTTGTTACTTATGGGGTGTAGCAAAAACTATATAATGTATTGGGGTTTACGTGTGTTATTATAGTACACTTTCTCACAGAAGTGTGCACAAACTTTACAAAATTTTTCCTTATTTTTTGTTAAAAATAACAATAACTCTTTTTCTACCCTCAAAAACCCGCCGTTAAATTACACAAAAAGCGCCTCAAATTCTTCTTTTGTGATACGTTCCT
>JAZQJL010000052.1:0-4195 GCA_045541595.1 Lachnospiraceae bacterium
AATCCCACCATTGCGGTACTGATTTTAAGTTTGGAATCCTGCTTTTCCGTATTAGGAGGATTCCTGATTTTGAAGGAAATGTTATCCGCAAGGGAATTATGTGGCTGTGCCCTGATGTTTGCGGCAATTATTCTTGCCCAGCTTCCGGAAAAAAAGACGATATGTGAGAAAAAATATGAGTAAAGAAAATACAATTATTATGACAAAGGGAAACCCCTACAAACTGATTTTTAAATTTGCTCTGCCGCTGATGCTTGGCAATGTATTCCAGCAGATGTATACCATGGTGGATACCATGGTGGTGGGCAAAGGCGTTGGTGTGGATGCACTGGCAGCAGTGGGCGGTGCCGACTGGCTGAACTGGATGTGTTTCGGCATGCTTGGAGGATTTGCCCAGGGCTTTTCCATTCCGGTGGCTCAGGAATTTGGTGCCGGACACAAAGAAAAACTCCGGAAAAATATAGGGAACGGTATTACCTTGGCTTTGATTTGTTCCGTAATTATGTTGGTTGTTTTTCAAATGGCAGCACTACCTGTCCTGACCTTATTAAAGACACCGAAAGAAATTTTGCCGATGGCATTGCTGTATGTCCGGATTTACTTTTCCGGAATTCCGATTGCCATGATATATAATGTTTTGGCAGCCACCCTGCGGGCCATGGGAGATGGAAAGACACCGCTGTATGCGATGGTGGTTGCTTCTGTGATCAATATTGTACTTGATATTTTGTTTGTTATGGTATTTCCGTTTGGTATTGCAGGTGCGGCGGCAGCAACGTTGATTGCTGAGGCAGTATCCGCAGTGTATTGCTATGTGACACTTAAGAAAATGAAGGAACTGCGCCTTGCTAAAGAAGATTTTACGGCGGAAAAACAGTACATTACCCGCTTGCTTAAACTTTCTCTGCCATTGGCTTTCCAAAATGTTGTCATCTGTGTCGGCGGCATGATTGTACAATTTACGGTAAACGGTTTTGGCGTATTATTTATTGCAGGCTACACGGCCACCAACAAGCTGTACGGATTGCTGGAAATGGCCGCAGTGTCCTTTGGATATGCCATTTCCACATATGTGGGTCAGAATGTGGGTGCCGGAGAGTATAAGCGCTTAAAGAGCGGCCATGTTGCTTCCCTGGTTGTATCTTTGACTACCTCCCTGGTGATTACTGCAGCAATGCTGATACTCGGAAAGACGTTCATCGGCATGTTTCTGTCCGGAACGCCGGAGGAAATTTTAGAGGCCGGAGCAGTGGCGTGGAGATACCTTTTGTTTATGAGCCTGGCACTGCCGGCATTATATTTGCTGTATGCGTACCGTTCTGCACTGCAGGGCATGGGAAATACACTGATTCCGATGCTTTCCGGTATCTTGGAATTTTTCTTAAGAACCGGTATGGTATTGGGTTTAACAAAGCTTATTGGCAGTGACGGTATTTTCTGGGCAGAGATTTCCGCCTGGATTGGGGCGGCAGTTTTGCTTGGCATCAGCTATTATGTGATTATGGCAAGAAAGAAATTTAAAATAGAGGAGGCAACAAAAGAATGAAAAAGCTACTCCGGTTTATGAAACATTATAAAAAAGAGACGGTACTGGCGCCTTTATTTAAAATGCTGGAAGCCTCCTTTGAATTGTTCGTACCGCTTGTTATGGCGGCTATTGTGGACACCGGCATCAAAAATGCCGATATCCCTTATATTTTAAAAATGGGTCTGGTACTTGTGGCCCTGGCATTAATCGGTCTTGCGACAGCGGCAACTGCCCAGTATTTCTCCGCCAGGGCAGCAGTAGGCTTCGCTGCCGAATTAAAGCATGCCCTGTTTGATCATATTCAATCCATGAATTATGCAGAAACCGATAAAACCGGTACCTCTACCTTAATCACCCGTCTGACCAGTGATGTAAATCAGGTGCAGTCCGGTGTGAATCTGGTACTTCGCTTATTTTTACGTTCACCAATTGTCGTGTTCGGCGCTATGATTATGGCGTTTACCATTGATGTAAAGGCGGCACTGATTTTTGTGGTGACCATTCCGGTCCTTTCCGTGGTGGTGTTTGGCATCATGTTAATCAGTATTCCGCTGTATAAAAAAGTGCAGGCGGCATTGGACAAGGTGCTTGGGATTACCCGTGAGAATTTAAGCGGTGTCCGCGTCATCCGTGCCTTCAGCCGTGAGGAAGAAGAAGTAGAGATGTTTGCGGGATATAACAGCTCCCTGATGGACATCCAGAATTTCGTGGGAAAGATTTCCGCCCTGATGAATCCGGTAACATATATTATCGTGAATGCGGCAACCATTGTTTTGATTTATACAGGTGCAGTGCAGGTGGACGAAGGAATTTTAACACAGGGTGAAGTCATTGCTCTGGTAAACTATATGTCCCAGATTCTGGTGGAACTGGTAAAACTTGCAAATCTGATTATTACCGTAACCAAGGCAGTGGCCTGCGGAAACCGTATACAGACGGTGTTTGACCAGCCGTCCGGCATGAAAATATATACAGAGGAGGAAGCCCTGACAGAAGCAAAACTTGCGGCAGAAACTGCAGGATATATGGCATGCAAAGATGAGAAAGTGGTATTTGAACATACCAATCTCTGTTATCCGGGAGCAGGTGCAGATTCTTTGACTAACATTCACTTTGCCGTAAAGAAGGGTGAAACCATAGGTGTTATTGGCGGCACCGGTTCCGGTAAGTCCTCTCTGGTGCAAATGATTCCACGATTTTATGACGCTACCGCTGGCCGGGTTCTGGTAGACGGAAAGGATGTCAAAACCTATGAACCGGAGGTGTTAAGGGATAAAATCGGTATTGTTCCGCAGAAAGCAGTACTATTCCGGGGTTCCATCCGTGACAATATACGCTGGGGCAAGGAAACGGCTTCTGACGAAGAAATTAAGAAGGCCCTGAAAGCTGCCCAGGCGCTGGACTTTGTGGAAGAAAAAGACGGTGGTCTGGACTTTACGGTTGCCCAGGGCGGTAAGAATTTGTCCGGCGGACAAAAGCAGCGTCTTACCATTGCAAGAGCTCTGGTAATGCAGCCGGAAATCCTGATTTTGGACGACAGTGCTTCCGCCCTTGATTACGCGACAGATGCGGCATTACGTAAATCCATCAGGGAACTGGACCCGGAAATGACGGTGTTTATTGTTTCCCAGAGAACAGCCTCCGTGCTGCATGCGGATAAAATTATTGTTTTGGAAGACGGCGAAGTAGCAGGCATCGGCACCCATGAGGAGTTGTTGGATAATTGCCCTGTTTACAGGGAAATCCATGATTCGCAGATAACGAGAGGAGGTACGAAGGCATGAAGATAATAAGTGTCCGTAGGGATACCATGAAGCAGATGCTTTGCTATGTAAAAAAGCATAGTCTGTTTGTAATTCTCTCTATTTTGTTTGCAGCGGTTTCCGTGGCGCTGACTTTGTACGTACCAATCCTGATTGGTGACGCGGTGGATTTAATTATCGCACCGGGGCAGGTGGATTTTAAGAAAATTATGCATATCTTACTGGTAATCGGCGTATGCATCGGAATTACCGGAATTGCCCAGTGGGTTATGAACATTTGTAACAACAGAATTACCTATCATGTGGTACATGATATCCGGAAGGATGCCTTTGATAAACTGCAGATTCTCCCGTTAAAGTACATCGACGGTCACTCCCAGGGAGAGATTGTCAGCCGTGTCATTGCGGATGTGGACCAGTTTGCAGATGGTCTGTTGATGGGATTTACCCAGTTTTTTACCGGCATTATTACCATTGTGGGAACCCTGCTTTTTATGCTGACCATTCATCCGGGGATTACGGTGGTGGTAATAGTCATTACGCCAATCTCTTTATTTGTAGCGGCATTTATTGCGAAAAACACCTATGATATGTTTAAGCAGCAATCGGGGGCCAGAGGAGAGCAGACGGCCCTGATTGATGAAATGATTGGAAATAAAAAAATCGTCCAGGCATTTGGACGGGAAGAAGCAGTACTGGGACAGTTTGATGAGATTAATGAAAAGCTTAGAAAGTGTTCCTTAAAGGCGATTTTCTTTTCCTCCCTGACCAATCCGTGCACCCGGTTTGTCAACAGCCTGGTATATGCGGCAGTGGGGATTTACGGCGCTATTCTTGCAATCAGTGGAGGTATCAGCGTAGGTCAGCTGACGTCCTTTTTAAGCTATGCGAACCAGTATACCAA
>JAZQJL010000053.1:0-3439 GCA_045541595.1 Lachnospiraceae bacterium
CCTTCATGATTTCAGCATCTGCTGTCATCTTTAACATAATGTCCTTAATAAGGTCAGCATTGTCTGTACCTGCTGCTGCACAGATCCATGTACCGCCCCAGAAGAAGCCCTGAGGACCTTCTGTAGCGCCCCAGCCGCCAAGGTTACCGATAGAACCTTCCTGATCAGCAGCCATGGAGAAGTTTACTAACCAAGCTGGTCCAAAGTAGCAGAATACCTTTCCTGCCGGATAGAAACCTGCGGACCATTCTGTGCTCCAAAGTGCATGTGTGCCGGCCTGACCTGCATCAACAAGCTTCTTGGAGTCGTCTACCCACTTCTTGATGTTGTCATCAACTTTAATCTTACCATCAACTACCCAAGGAGTGGATACGTTGTTGGAATATGTACGATAAGTATCCATTACGGAAGATACCATGTTGTAGCCCTTTTCCTTAGCAAGTGCTGCTGTAGCTACGAAAGTATCCCAATCCTTAACTGCTGCCTGAACAGTTGCAGGATCATCAGAACCTAAAACTTCCTTAGCAGCTTCTCTGTTGTAGAAAAGAACGCCAGGACAACCCTGCCAGGAGAGACCCTTTAAAGCACCTGTGGAATCAGTAACGATATCCTGAGTATACTTGTACTGGTTAGCAATATCTGCTGCTGTAATACCAAGTTCTGTAACAGGTACTGTATTGTTGTTATCAACATACTTTAAAGCATAGTCAGCTTCTACAAGGAAAATATCAATCTTGTCGTCAGCTTCTGCTTTTTCCTGCTCTAACAATGTGCTGTCCAGGTTATTCTGGTATGCATTGTCAGCATTTGCAGTAATGTTCCACTTAACGGTAACATCACCGATCTTACCTGTGGTAGCATCAACTTCTTCGTAGCCAGGATAGTGCATCTTTACTCTGTCCTGGAACTCAGTGTTCCAGCAGTAAATGTTGAGAACCTTACCGCCGTCTGTTTCTTCAAGGTTTTTAACTACCTTTTCCTTTCCGCCACAGCCTGCTAATACGGACACTGCCATAACTGCTGTGAGGAGAACTGCTAAAAATTTCTTCTTCATCTTTTTTTCCTCCCTCTTTGAAAAAAAAATTAAAATATTTTGATACCACGCAAGCCTGCGTAGTAACAGTTTCTCGTTCAAGTTTGCGCAACTGGTTGCGCCGTCCGAAAACTTACTTAAACGATTACTTGAGTTAACTATACATCATTTTGACGCAAATTGCAAGTACTATTTCTAATTTTTCTGTGTATTTTGCACAAAACAGAAATAGTCAAGTTTTTACTCAAGTATTCGTCGGACTGTTCCGCCCTCATAAACCTCACCTTTTATTATGATTTGGTCAAGCAATGTGGACTTTGGATGCTCAATCAGAGAAATCAATTTTTCTCCTGCTTTCATACCGATACTTTTTGTATCCTGTTTTAATGTTGTCAGTTTCGGACTTAAATGTCTGCTGATGCGGATACCGTCATAGCCTACCACGGAAATGTCTTCCGGAACCCTGAGACCCATCTCTGCAATGGCATTTAAACCGCCCAGACATGCAAAATCATCAGGATATAAAATACAGGTTGGCGGATTTTTGAGTGCCAGCAGTTCTTTTGTGCGTTCACCCGTGCCCCAGCTATCACGGTACGGCGCCTCTTTAATATATTCGTCCGGCACTTCTACTCCCAATTTCTCTGCGGTATGATAAAAAGAAGCCAGTCGTTCTCTGGTTACGGCAGAATCGGCACCATGGATATAGGCAATCTTACGATGTCCCTTGGAATATACATACTCTACCAGCTGCTGCATGCCGCCCACATTATCCGACATAACACTAATCCGGTTATGGAACATATGGTCAATGGTAACCAGCGGTAAATTACTGCGCACCAGTTCCACCACCTGCGGATCATAGAAGTCTACGCAGGCAATCATAACCCCGTCAAACCCACGGTAACGGCAATGTTCCAGATAAGACACATGATTTCTGCCCTTGTTAATAAAAGTAATATCATATCCTTTTTCTTCCACCGTACGTTTAAAGCTGTCCAACACCTGGGAAAAATAGTCATGGGTCAGACCGCTTTGGGCCTCGTCCACAAACAACACCCCGATATTGTAGGTGCGGTTCGTTTTTAATGCCCTGGCCAGAGCATTAGGAGAATATCCCATATTTCTTGCAACTTCTTTAATATGCTGTTTTGTTTCTTCACCAATATCGCTATGGTCATTCAGTGCTTTGCTGACGGTTGCAACGCTGACCCCGCATGCAGCTGCAATATCCTTCATCGATACCATTGTACTCTCACGCCCTTCCGGAATATCTACTGACTTAAACGTTTTCGCTTATATCATAGTATATTTTGAACAAAATCGCAAGCTATTTTTTTATTTTTTTGTTTCTCTTGCCCTAAAAGCTTCTGATTTTATCCTCAGAATCATCATTTGTTTTCGTAATAGAGCGGATAACCACGTAATATTCATAGGTATCATTTACCTTTACCAGCACCCGGTCCCCTACTTTTTTCCCGTAAATAGCCTTTCCGATTGGCGATTCCACACTTACTAAACCCTTTAAGGAATTTTCTCTTACCGTAGTCACCATCCGATAGGTTTCCACCTCATCATCCTCTTCAAAATACACCTCTACCGTATTATTCATTCCCACTTCATCCTCAGAGGAAGTATCTTCAAAGACCTCTGCCGTTTTTATCATGCGTTCCAAATACCGAATCCGGCTTTCATTTTGATTCTTGTACTTTTTAGCAGCATAGTATTCAAAGTTTTCGCTTAAATCTCCCTGGGCTCTGGCTTCCTTTACTGCCTCCAGTGCCTCCTTCCGGACTACCAGTTTTCTATGCTCGATTTCGTCTTTCATCTTTTGAATATCGCTTTGTGTTAATTGATTATTCATGCCATCCTCCTTTTCACTATTACATCATATGGGACCTGCTCCGCTAATATACTGATATCAGAACTATTTAGGAGGCCTCCATGGAACTTTTGACTTCTCTTTTAAAAAAATACGGTCTGCTGGGATTATGTCTCATGATATTTTTGGAGTATGCCTGTTTCCCGATCTCCAGCGAAATTGTTCTTCCCTTTTGCGGTGCCATTGCCAAATCCTACGATATTTCCTTTTTTCTTTTAATTCCGGGGAGTGTTTTGGCCGGATTGCTCGGCACCTCCCTTTGCTACCTGATTGGACGGATCGGCGGTACGAAAGTTCTCTCTTTCTTAAAAACAAAATTTCCGAAAACCCAAAAAGGGATTGCAGCTTCCGAAGAAAAAATGGAACGATACGGAGCCTTTGCCGTATGCTTTAGCCGCGTCATCCCATTGTGCCGTACTTATATTGCTTTCATTGCAGGCAGCATGAAGCAGCCATACCGCCAGTTTCTCTCCTACTCCTTTTTTGGCATTACCGTGTGGAACTGCGTCCTTATCAGTCTGGGT
>JAZQJL010000054.1:0-2771 GCA_045541595.1 Lachnospiraceae bacterium
GTATTTACTACGCAGAACCGGTAGCGGATATAGTAGCGGCGGTTACTACAGGTGTAGTATTCCTGGTTTTAAGCAAAAAACTTTTAAATAAGCAGGAATAACAAAGAAAAGTGCTTGCAAAACCTTCCACTTTGTGAGACAATATAACGGTGTGTGAAATAATTCACATTTTTACAGTTAGAACATGGATTTTTGAAAGGACAGGTATAAAACATGAGCAAAAAGCCAACAGTATTAATGATTTTAGATGGTTATGGTTTAAATGCAAAGGCAGAAGCAAATGCCATTGCAGAAGCTAAAACACCGGTTATGGATAAATTAATGGCCGAGTATCCTTTTGTACAGGGTGATGCATCCGGTTTGGCAGTAGGTCTTCCTGACGGACAGATGGGTAACTCCGAAGTTGGTCACACCAACATGGGCGCCGGCAGAATTGTATATCAGCAGCTTGTAAAGATTTCCAAGTCCATTAAGGATGGCGACTTCTTCGAAAATAAGGCACTGGTTGCAGCAATGGAAAACTGTAAGAAGAACGGTTCTGCTCTTCACTTGATGGGCCTGTTATCTCCGGGCGGTGTACACAGCCACACAGAGCATATGTACGGCCTTGTGGAGATGGCAAAGAAGTTTGGTTTGGAAAAGGTATATGTTCATTGCTTCCTTGACGGACGTGACGTTCCTCCTTCTTCCGCAGCAGAATATATGGAAGATGCAGTTGCTAAGCTTGGCGAAATCGGTTTAGGTAAGGTTGCTACCATTGCCGGCCGTTTCTATGCTATGGACCGTGATAATGCATGGGACAGAGTAGAAAAAGCATATAATGCATTAGTGTTCGGTGAAGGCGTACAGGAAACCGATCCGGTGCAGGCAGTTAAGAACTCTTATGCAAACGGCGTAACCGATGAATTCATGCTTCCTACAGTTGTAGAAAAGGATGCAAAGATTGCAGAAAACGACAGCGTTGTATTCTTCAACTTCCGTCCTGACCGTGCAAGACAGATTACAAGAGCATTTGTAGATCCTGAGTTTAAGGGCTTCGAAAGAAAGAACGGTTTCTTTACCACCACTTTTGTTTGTATGGCACAGTACGATGCAGAAATGCCAAACGTGTTAGTTGCATTCCCACCGGAAGAATTAACCATGACCTTTGGCGAGTATCTGGCTAAGAACGGCAAGACACAGCTTCGTCTGGCAGAAACCCAGAAGTATGCCCATGTTACGTTCTTCTTCAACGGCGGTGAAGAAAAGCAGTTTGAAGGCGAAGACCGTATCCTCGTTAATTCTCCAAAGGTTGCTACCTTTGACATGCAGCCGGAAATGAGTGCTTACGAAGTGGCAGATAATTTAGTGACTGCCATTAAGTCCGATAAGTACGATGTTATCATTGTAAACTTTGCAAACCCTGATATGGTTGGTCATACCGGTATCATGGAAGCTGCAGTAAAGGCTATCGAAGCTGTAGACGAATGTGTAGGCAAGGCATACGATGCGTTAATGGAAGTAAACGGACAGATGTTCATTTGTGCAGACCATGGTAATGCAGAGCAGTTGTTGGATTACGAAACAGGTGCTCCGTTTACTGCTCATACAACCAATCCGGTTCCGTTTATTCTTGTAAATTACGACAAGGATTACACATTAAGAGAGGGCGGCTGCCTGGCAGATATCGTTCCGACCATGATTGAAATGATGGGCATGGAGCAGCCGGCTGAAATGACCGGAAAGTCCTTACTGGTTAGAAGATAAGTAAATTTTCTGATAAACAAGAAAATTTTGCTTTACAAATACCGTTTTATTTTATATAATATACTTTAGTTGATTATTCCTGAGGTTTAGGAGGTGTGATAAATGGGCGTTTTAAGAGTAATCGTGACAGTTTTATATGTTCTTATTTGTATAGCATTAGTTGCTGTAGTTCTGTTCCAGGAGAGCAAGACTCAGGGCTTATCCGGTACTATTAACGGTGTTGCTGAGACATACTGGGGCAAGAACAAGGGTCGTTCTATGGAAGGTGCATTAGAAAAGGGTACAAAGATTCTTGCTGTTCTTTTCATCGTATTATCCGTAGTACTTAACTTAAACTGGTAATCAGAAAATAAGAATTTATAAGGCGTGTCCGGGTTTTGGACACGCCTTTCTTCATATTATTGGAAAGCTGTTTTCATAATGTAAAAAGCTCCTGATAGGGAGGAGGTTGAGGATGAAATTTGTAAGTAAAAACGGGACGGTAGTTAAGTCCGGAGACAGTTTAATGACAAAGAAAATAAAGAAGCCTGCAAAAAAGCCGGTACCGGTGGTAAAAGAGGGGACCTTTAGCGGAACGACCAGAGGCTTTGGCTTTGTTGTAATTGAGGGAGAAGATGATGTTTTTGTGCCGGAACGGGATACCAAAGGGGCATTGCACGGTGATACCGTACAGGTGGAAATTGTCAGCGGAGAAAGTGCCGGAAAGCGAAGGGAAGGCAAAATTGTAAAGATTACAAAGCACGATGCGGTATTTGTTGTGGGAACTTTTGAAAAAAGTAAAAACTACGGTTTTGTCATTCCGGACAATTTAAAGCTGGGCAGTGACATTTATATTGCGAAAGAGCATACCAAGGGTGCAGTAAACGGTCATAAGGTGTATGTGAAAATTACGGATTACGGAAATGAAAAACGCAGTCCGGAGGGCCGTGTGGTAGAAATTTTAGGTCACATCAATGACCCGGCAGCGGATGTAAAAACCGTACTGAAAACCTATGGTCTGGAAACGGAGTTTCCGGAAGAAGTGA
>JAZQJL010000055.1:0-2626 GCA_045541595.1 Lachnospiraceae bacterium
CATGGCGGACAGCAGACACTCAGGGATATGTACGGACTGAACGAGGATGAATTGTATCATAGAATCAGGGAGGTTTTATAACCAATGGCAAAAGAACGTCTGGATGTGCTGCTGGTAAAAAGAAATCTGGCAGAATCGAGAGAAAAAGCAAAAGCATATATTATGGCGGGCAACGTATTTGTAGACGGAGTGCGGGAAGATAAAGCAGGCAGCAGCTTTGAAGAAACCGTACAAATTGAAGTAAAAGGCCTGGCAATGAAGTATGTAAGCCGCGGAGGCTTTAAACTGGAAAAAGCGGTAGAGCAGTTTGGAGTAAACTTAAGCGGAAAAACCTGCATGGATGTAGGATCTTCCACCGGCGGCTTTACCGACTGTATGCTGCAAAACGGCGCGGTTAAGGTGTTTGCCATTGATGTGGGAACCAATCAGCTGGCATGGAAGCTTCGCACGGATGAACGTGTAGTTTCCATGGAAAAAACCAATATCCGCTATGTCACACCGGAAGATATCGGTCAGCCGGTGGAATTTGTCTCCATTGATGTGGCCTTTATTTCTCTTTCCAAAGTACTGGGCCCGGTGTATGAACTGATGGCGGAAACCGCAGAAATTGTTTGCCTGATTAAACCTCAGTTTGAGGCCGGAAGGGAAAAGGTCGGCAAAAAAGGGGTTGTCCGGGACAAAAAGGTGCACGAAGAGGTGGTAATTGCGGTGACTTCCATGGCTGCAGCTACCGGATTTGAACTGCTTCGTCTGGATTATTCTCCGATTAAAGGACCGGAAGGAAACATTGAATATTTATTATACGCAAGAAAGAATGCAAAGGAAGCAGAGAGCACCAGAAACGAGGCATTGCAGACTATTCTTGCCTGTGTAACGGAAATTGTGGATGCCGCTCATGGGGACTTGGATAAATAACTTGTATTTTTATGCATAATATGATAAAATATTCGCAAAGGATGCATATTTTTGTGTGTTTTCCTTTGCGAATTGTTATGTAAGGCGGATGCATGGATATGAATAAATTTTGTATCATTGTTAATAGAGACAGGGATGAACAGCTGGAGCTGACCAGCAGGGTACAGGCTTTTTTGGCGGAGAGGGGACGCAAGTTCGAAGTCCGCATGGAGTCTCTGGATACGGCGGATGCGGAATGGAAACCGATTCCAAGGGATACAGACTGTATTATCGTATTGGGCGGCGACGGCACCATGATTCGTGCGGCCAACCGGCTAAAAAGCTTTGACATACCTATTTTTGGCATAAATGCCGGTACGTTAGGTTATCTTACCGGAGTGGAAGCTATGGAAGCAGAAAAGGGCCTGGAGCGAATTTGCACCGGTAACTTCCGGGTGCAGAACCGTATGATGTTAGATGCTGTAATTAACGGGCAGTATGCGGATACCGTGTTAAATGAGGTTGCCATCACCAGAAGCGGTGTCAGCCGAATGATTAACCTTGCAGTGTACGTAAACGGAGCACTGCTGGACGAAGTGACCGGTGACGGAATGCTGATTGCAACCCCAACCGGCTCCACCGGTTATAACTTATCTGCCGGCGGTGCGGTGGTAAAGCCGGAGGCAGAACTGATTTTAATTACTCCGATTTGTCCTCATTCCCTAAGCTCCAGAGAAATCGTGGTATCAGCGGAAGATGAAATATTAGTGGAAATGAGGCAGAGCAGAAGAGGACCGGAAGTAGAAGCTGTAGCTACCTTTGACGGACGGGAAGCGGTAGAATTAAAAACGGGCGATAAAATTGTAGTAAAACGGTCAGAGTACACAACGAAAATGGTACAGCTGGATGAACGAACTTTTTTTGAGGTGCTTCGTTCCAAGCTGGGTTCCGTATAAAAGACGGAAAAGGAGAACTTAAATGAAGAGTAACAGACAAAATAAAATTGTAGAAATTATCAGAAAATATCATGTAGAAACCCAGGAGGAACTGGCAGACTATCTGCAAAAGGCAGGGTTTGCCGTAACTCAGGCCACCGTATCCCGTGACATAAGAGAACTGAAGCTGACCAAGGTGCCTACCGAAAGCGGGCGTTCCAAGTATGCCATCCATCAGGGCGCTACTTCCGCCCTGAACGATAAGCTGGTAAGAGTACTCCGGGACGCTTATCTTTCCATGGATAGGGCTCAAAACATCCTGGTAATCAAAACGGTTTCCGGCATGGCTATGGCGGCGGCTGCAGCACTGGATTCCCTGGAACTGGATGCCATTGTGGGCTGCATTGCCGGAGACGACACCATCATGTGTGCCATCCGTACCGATGAGCAGACAGAGGAAGTGATGCAGGTAATTTCCAACCTGATTTATGGTAAATAAGATTTTGACAAATGGTTTTTTTTAGAGTATAATTAAATGTCAGTTGACGAATTGTTCAGAGCCGCTCTCGAAAAACGTTGTTTTTCTCGATGCGCGGTATCCGCTAAATAGAATTATGAAAATGCATTTTTGAATGCAAGCATTCACCATGTATTTTCACAATTCTATTCAGCTCTGAACAATTGCAAAAAACTTTAGATTAGAACAGGAGAGAAAATAATGTCCGGACATTCTAAATTTGCTAATATCAAGCATAAAAAAGAAAAAAATGACGCAGCAAAGGGTAAAATCTTTACAA
>JAZQJL010000056.1:0-3615 GCA_045541595.1 Lachnospiraceae bacterium
ACCATATATTCCACGGAAGGGTCCAGCCAGTGCGTAAGGGCAATGTTAGAGCTGGCAAGACGGTGGTGGCAGAAAAAGAAGAATTTTGCCGCGTCTGCAACACGCCCGGTTGTGGTGGCGGCCAGAAATGCCCACAAAGCCTTTTTGTATGCGGCAATTCTGTTGGATTTTGATGTGGTCTGGCTTTGGCCGGAGGAGGAAAATGCCTCCCTTTGCAGTTGCGTGATTACTCAAAAAACGTTGGAAATGGTGTTAAAAGACCAGGGAGACCGGGTGGCGGCAGTGTATGTAACCAGTCCAAATTACCTGGGAGGAATGCAGGATATTCAAACGTTTGCAGAGGTTTGTCACAGACAGAGCACCCTGCTTTTGGTAGACAATGCCCACGGAGCTTACCTGCATTTTTTGGAGGAGTCATTACATCCCATGGATTTGGGGGCAGACCTATGCTGTGACTCTGCCCACAAAACGTTGCCTGTGCTGACCGGCGGAGCGTATTTGCATATTAGCAAACAGGCACCTAAGGAACTGTGCGAATGGGCCAAAGGGGCAATGGAATTGTTTGGTTCCACCAGTCCGTCGTACCTGATTTTACAGTCTTTGGATTTGTGTAACCGGTATCTGGCTGAAGGATATCGGGAGCGCCTGAAAAAAGCTTGTGAGTTGATTTCAAACTGCAGAAACTATCTGCAAAAGCAGGGGTGGCAGGTGGAAGAAACAGACCCCTTAAGGATTACCGTAACCGCACCTGTGGGTACCAGCGGCGTTGCACTGGCAGAAAAAATAAGACAAAGCCAAATCGAGTGTGAATATGCCGATGAGGATTATCTGGTGCTGATGGTAACTCCGGAAAATAAAGCTTCTGACTTTGACCGGTTGCTGACCGCACTCGGTGACAATCAGTGGCAGTATAACAAAAAGGAAAAGAATCAGAAATTTAAGTTGGCAGGAAAGGCAGAACAGGTTCTGGGTATACGGGAAGCCTATACTGCTCCCGGTGAGGTGCTTCCGGTGCGGGAAGCCCGTGACCGTATTTGCCGCATGCCTACCGCAACCTGTCCGCCGGCCATTCCGGTGGTGGTGCCGGGAGAACGCGTGGATGAAAGAGCAATAGAAAGCTTTTTGTATTACGGCATAGAATTCGTGGAGGTGGTAACATGGGAAAAGTAACTTTTAAACCGGGAAATATGTTATATCCCCTGCCGGCAGTGATGGTAAGCTGTCAGCGACCGGGAGAAAAACCAAATATCATTACCATTGGCTGGACGGCAACGGTTTGTACCAACCCGCCGATGCTGACGGTGTCCATCCGCCCGGAACGGTATTCCTACGACATCATCAAAGAAACCGGAGAATTCGTGGTGAACTTAACGACCAAGAAGCTGGCCTTTGCTACCGATTATTGTGGCGTAAAGTCCGGCCGGGATGTGGATAAATTTAAAGAGGCAGGCCTTACGGAACAAAAGTCCAATGTGGTTTCCTGCCCGGGTATTGCAGAGAGCCCGGTGAATATTGAATGTAAGGTAGTGGAAGTCAAGGAGCTGGGCAGCCATGCCATGTTTTTGGCAGAAGTAGTCAGTGTCCAGGTGGAGGATTCCTACATGGACGAAACCGGTAAGTTCCATCTGCTGGATACCGGTCTTATCGCATATGCCCATGGTACGTATCTGGAGCTGGGAGAGAGGCTTGGTACCTTTGGCTATTCGGTAAAGAAAAAGTAGAAAGAAGGCAGGAAGATGCATATTCGAAGAGCAGAACAAAAGGACATGCCGGGAATTAACAGTCTGCTTCGTCAGGTGCTGATGGTGCATCATAACGGCAGACCGGACTTGTTTAAGGCAAATGCAAAAAAATATACGGACGAGGAACTGGCAGAACTGATTCGGGACGATAAGAAACCGATTTTCGTTTGTGTAGACGAAGAAGAACAGGTGCTGGGGTATGCGTTCTGTATATGGCAGCAGCACATCGACAACGAAATTCTGACTGATATCAAAACCCTGTATATTGATGACCTTTGCGTGGATGAAAACCGCAGAGGACAACACATCGGAAAGAGCCTGTATGAACACGTGCTTGGTTACGCAAAAGAAAACGGGTTCTACAATGTGACTTTAAATGTGTGGTCGTTAAATGAGAGTGCCATGAAGTTTTATGAAGCCTGCGGGCTGGTGCCGCAGAAGGTGGGTATGGAGAAAATATTGTAAAAAAGAAGGGAGAGTCTACAAAAGTAGAATCTCCCTTTTGATGTTATTTAGCGATAGGTTTGTTATATGGGTCGTAAAATAATGCGTTGGTGCTGCTGTAAGGTATGATTTCGTGTTCTTCACCATTGTAGCTAATGAGGAAGTTTTCCGGAGGCTTTACGTTACCTTCGTAAGTGAATATGAATAGTAATTGTTCTTCGCCATTTTCGTCACAGGTAATATCAACGGTCAGATATTCTTTCCGGTTAAAAAATCCTTTTGTTTTTGTATCGTAGGAGACATCCTGATATCCGGAAGCTCCCGGAATGTAAATCAAATACTGATATTCATAGAGGGTACCGGAGGTGTCGGATTTACCTTCCCAAATATGATACGGTTGACCGTTTACAGGAGCAGAATGCTGGTCAAACCAGTAATCGTAATGCTCCCATTGATATTCCGGCTGGGATTCCATAAATTCATCCATAGTCAAAGTTACCACACCGCTGGAAGACCAGCCGGTTCGTTTGCTGACACTGAACATGAAAAATGCAATGAAAATCAGTAAAATTAACACCACCGGAATCACTAAAATGGCAATTAGAATTTTGCCGATGGATTTATCCTTTTGACGGACCGGAGTGGCTACATCATAGGAATATTCCGGAAGTTCACTGCCACAGTGCGGGCATACCTTCCAGGTGGTCTGTACCGGAGCGGAACAGGTGTCGCAGGTTGGACGCAGCTTGGTACGGCAGTTTGGGCAAACCAGAAAAGATTCTTCCACCGGAGCATTGCAGTTTGGACAAGTCAGGTCGGAATAGTTGTTGCGGACCAGCAGGTAAATAATCAGACCCAGAAAGGACGGGGCCAAAAGGGCAATCAGCATCCAGAGGATGGCGTTCATGCCACGTTTATTAGCGTCGCGGTAAACATAAACCGCAATCAGAATCGGAATACCGAAAATTAATGGAATTAAAATTAAAAGAAAAAGTATACCTACAGTCATGAGAAAACCTCCTTATATTGTTTGAAATCAGGCCTGGTGCAGGGCACGGCGGCCGGTGCTTGAGTGCATGATAATTGCCATAATGGTGCTGCCGGTGGCGGAAATGATAACATAACCGGCACAGACAAGGGAGATGGCAGGGTAATCTGTGAACAGGAAAACTGCAATAAGCAGAAGGGCAACCTGCATCAGGATACCGGCAATGGTTGCCATGGTGGTCTGACGATGCAGTTCACGCTTTTTTTGCTCTTCCCGGAGCAGTGCTTCGGTTAACACGGGCGGGGTATGTTGTTCAAAATTGTAAATCTGTTTCATTATCAAGCACCTCCTTAAGTAACTTTCGCGCCTTGCTTAATCGGGATTTGACAGTTCCCTCAGGAATGCCTATTACATGAGCAGTTGCTTTTATATCCATATCCC
>JAZQJL010000057.1:0-2205 GCA_045541595.1 Lachnospiraceae bacterium
ACCGCTTCGCTGGGATGACGCAGGCGGCGGTCTGCCACCTGAGAAATGTGAACAAGTCCATCCTGGTGGACACCAATGTCCACAAACACACCGAAGTCGATAACATTACGAACAGTACCCTTCAAAATCATGCCCTCAGACAGATCCTTCATTTCCAGTACGTCGGTACGAAGGATTGGCTTTGGCATTTCTTCACGAGGGTCACGGCCCGGCTTTTCCAACTCTTTGATGATGTCAACCAGAGTCAGTTCACCGATACCCAGTTCCTCTGCCAGCTTCTTCTTGTCGCGGATCATGCCGCTTAAGTGGGATAAATCCTCACCTGTTGCCACAACCGCCGGTGCTGCTTCTGCCTTCTTTGCAGGCTCATTGGCAACCTGCGCCACCGGTGCACCACCGGTAGCAAAAGCACTTGCCAGTGCCTGTCCGAAAACGGAATTTGTATTTTTAACCTGAATGGTCTTTGGTTCTTTCTTCTTTGGCTGCTTTTTCTTATCTGCAGCCTGGGCAGCCTTCTTTTCTGCCTCTGCCTTCTTTACGGCCTTCTTCTGGTTTTCCTGCAGTTCCTTAATGTTTTCTGCAGTAAAGCCCAGCTTTTCTAACAGCTGGTTTGCCGCATCGTAGGATTCCGGATGCACGCTGGTGGCATCCAGCGGATTACTTCCGTTTGCAATGCGAAGGAAACCTGCACACTGCTCGAATGCCTTTGGTCCTAACTTTGCAACCTTAAGAAGTTCCTGCCTGGAAGTAAATTTACCGTTTGCTTCACGATATGCAACAATGTTCTTTGCTATAACCTTGGAAATACCGGAAACATACTCTAACAGAGATGGGGATGCGGTATTTAAATCTACGCCCACCTTGTTTACGCAGTCTTCTACCACGCCCGCCAAGGTTTCGCCCAGCTTCTTCTGGTTCATGTCGTGCTGATACTGACCCACACCGATGGCCTTTGGCTCAATCTTAACCAGCTCTGCCAACGGGTCCTGCAGTCTTCTTGCGATGGAAACCGCACTTCTCTGAGCCACGTCGTAATCCGGGAATTCTTCCGTTGCCAGCTTACTTGCGGAATAAACGGAAGCACCCGCCTCGCTGGTGATAACGTACTTGGTAGGCACATTCATTTCCTTTAACAAATCTACGATAAATAATTCAGACTCTCTGGACGCGGTACCGTTACCGATAGAGATCAGGGTACAACGGTACTTGCAGATTAAGTGTCTGACAATCTTTTTTGCTTCTTCCTGTTTACCAGGGGATGGAATGGTGGCATAAACCACAGCAGTATCAAGCACCTTACCGGTGGCATCTACCACAGCAAGCTTACAACCGGTTCTGAAACCCGGGTCCCAGCCAAGCACCGTCTGACCAACGATTGGCGGCTGCATTAAAAGCTGCTCCAAGTTCTTACCGAATACCTTAATGGCACCCTCTTCTGCCTTTTCGGTGAGGTCATTTCTGATTTCACGATCGATGGCAGGCGCAATCAGACGACGGTAGCTGTCTTCCACCGTTGCCTTTAAATACTCGTTGGTATTTGGATTATCTTTTACAATCACTTTAGTTTCTAAGTAACGTAAGATTCTCTCCTCCGGAGCCTGAATCTTTACGGTTAATATCTTTTCGTTTTCACCACGGTTTAACGCCAGGATACGGTGTCCCGGCAGAGTGGATAACTTCTCGCTGAAGTTATAGTACATTTCATAAACGCTTTCCGTTCCCTCTTCTTTGGCGGAGGAGGAAATGCTGCCTTCTTCCATGGTGATGTCACGGATGTAGCCGCGGTAATCCGCCTCATCGGAAATCTGCTCTGCGATAATGTCAAGCGCACCGGCAATGGCTTCTTCTGCAGTCTTTACTTCTTTTTCTTCGGAAATATAGGCAGCAGCGCTTACGGTAAGCGGTTCTGTAGTTTCCTGAGCCATAATCAGTTCTGCCAGCGGAGCCAGACCCTTTTCCTGGGCAACGGTGGCACGGGTTCTTCTCTTTGGACGGTACGGACGGTATAAATCTTCCAGCACTACCATGGTTGCCGCCGCTTCAATCTGCGCCTTTAACTCATCGGTAAGCTTGCCCTGTTCTTCAATACTTCTGAGTACCTGCTCCTTCTTTTCTTCCAAGCCGCGAAGATAGGTAAGTCTTTCATCTAAATTACGAAGCACCTCGTCATTTAATGCGCCGGTTGCTTCTTTACGGTAACGGGCA
>JAZQJL010000058.1:0-11154 GCA_045541595.1 Lachnospiraceae bacterium
CGACGTAGAATCAACTTCGCATTCTGACCTGCTATCTCCGGAGGAAAAGGATGCTATTGGTGAAATATCCAATATCAGTATGGGAACCTCGGCTACGACGTTGTCAGAGCTTGTTAATAAGCAGAAGGTAGACATTTCAACACCGAAGGTTTCGGTTATTACCTGGAGTGAACTTGTAAACTCCTATGACAAACCATGTATTTTTATCCAGATTTATTATAAAGAGGGTCTGGACGGAAATAATATCTTAATTTTAAAAGAAAAGGATGTTAAAGTTATTGCCGATTTAATGATGGGCGGTGACGGCACTAATACAGAAGGTGAGTTAAGTGAACTTCATTTAAGTGCCATCAGCGAAGCAATGAACCAGATGATGGGTTCGTCTTCCACATCCCTTTCGTCTATGCTGGAAACTAAGGTAGACATCAGTCCGCCGGATGCTTCCAGAGTAGATTTAAATACAGCAAATGCAGGAAATATTGCTCCGTTCCTGCAAGGGGAATTCGTAAAGGTATCTTTCCGGATGCAAATCGGTTCCCTGGTAGACAGTGAACTGATGCAGCTGTATCCGATTGAGTTTGCTCAGAGTCTGTATCGCAAGTTTGTAAATTCAGCAGAGGAACAGGTAGCAGCGGCAACACCGGCACCGGCACCTGCGCCGGCACCACAACCGGCTCCTGCACCTGCACCACAGCCTGTATCTGAGCCACAATCGGTTCCGCAACCGGTGCCTGTCCAGCAGATGCCGATGATGCAACAACCGGTTATGATGCAGCCGATAGTACAGGATGTAAATGTTGCCCAGGCGCAGTTCCAACCGTTTGTCAGCATGCAAAGTCCATTACTTCAGCAGGAAAATATCGACTTATTGCTCGATGTTCCGTTAGAAGTTACCGTAGAACTTGGTAAAACAAGCAAATCTATTAAAGAGATTCTTGATTTTGCACCTGGAACAGTGGTAGAATTAAATAGACTGGCAGGAGAGCCAATCGATGTTCTGGTAAATGGCAAATATGTAGCCAAAGGCGAAGTAGTTGTTATTGGTGAAGCATTTGGAATTCGAATTACGGATGTAATTAAGTAAGAGATTTTACAAAGAACATATATCAATACTTTATAAGATAAGGAGAAGTCTAATGGCAAAGAATATTTTAATTTGTGATGATGCAGCATTTATGAGAATGATGATTAAGGACATTCTTACAAAGAATGGCTATGGTATCGCAGGTGAAGCTGAAAATGGTGCGGTTGCAGTTGATAAGTATATGGAAACAAAACCGGATCTTGTTATGATGGACATTACCATGCCGGAAAAAGATGGTATTCAGGCGTTAAAGGAAATCCGTGCTAAGGATCCGAGTGCATGTGTTATTATGTGTTCCGCTATGGGTCAGCAGGCCATGGTTATTGAAGCAATCCAGAATGGTGCAAGAGACTTTATTGTTAAGCCTTTTGCTGCAGACCGTATTCTGGAAGCGGTTCGTAAGGTTATAGGTTAAGCTTATGCTGGCTACTGCTCAGAATTCTATACAAAGCTTGTTTGAATTACTCGGATTAATTCTTATCTTTGTAATTGTTCTGGTAGTCTGCTATTACACAACAAAATTTGTTGCCGGCAGACAGCTGGTGCAAAAGAAGATGGGAAATTTTGAGGTGGTGGAAACCTTTGCCATTGCTCAAAATAAGTATCTGCAGCTGATTCGTATGGGGAATAAGTATGTAGTTATTTCGGTAAGTAAAGATTCTATCAGTTTTATGACGGAACTTGATGAAGCTGAAATCTGTCAGATACAAAATAATGCTTCTGTATCTGGAAAGAGTTTCAAAGAAATTCTTTCCGGATTTTCTAAAAAAAAGGAAGAGCAGCAGTAAGCGTTTGCTTTTCCGAGTACAACATAATATAGCATATTAAGTAAAGGTTGATTCAATGGACAAAATTTTTAGGGCACAAAAAAGCAAATATCTACGTCTTTTTGCTTTTTTGGTCACACTGTTGATGTTAACCTTTATTTGTGCTGCTCCAAATACTGTTTATGCAACAGAATCCGAATCTCAGGGGCTGGATATCAATGCCTCCATCGGAAATCTGGATATTAATGCATCAACGGATGACAGTGCAGATGGTTTATCTTCAACATTACAAATCTTAATATTATTGACCGTAATTTCTCTTGCCCCATCCATTTTGATCATGGTAACTTCGTTTACCAGAATCCTGGTGGTTCTTCATTTTGCAAGAGCAGCTACGGGCATGCAGACAACACCGCCAAATCAGGTTTTAATCGGTCTGGCGTTGTTTTTGACGTTATTCATTATGTCTCCGGTGTTCACGGAAGTGAATGAGCAGGCAATCAAACCGCTTACGGCAAATGAAATTACCCAGGAAGAAGCTCTGGATCGGGGCTTAGAACCGCTTCGTAATTTCATGTTCAAACAAATCCGGAATGAAAGTGATTTGACGTTGTTTTGTAACATAGCCGGAATTGAAGAAGTGGAAACCTTAGATGAAATTCCAACCTATGTATTGATACCGGCATTTATTATCAGTGAGCTTCGAATTGCATTTTATATTGGTTTTATAATTTATATCCCGTTTATTGTAATTGACATGGTTGTTTCGTCAACGCTTATGTCTATGGGTATGATGATGTTACCGCCAACGGTTATTTCCACACCGTTTAAGATTTTACTGTTTATTGTGGTAGACGGCTGGTCGTTGATTATCGGCGAGCTGGTGCAGACGTTCTGACGCGGAAGGGTTGAAATACGATGACAGAAGAAGTAATTATTGATATCTTTACACAGACTTTGGTTCTGATAATTAAAGTGTCCGCACCAATGCTTTTAGTGTCGCTGGTGGTAGGTCTGATTGTCAGTATTTTACAGACCATAACTTCCATTCAGGAGCAGACGCTGACCTTTGTGCCAAAACTGTTAGCTATTTTCCTGACACTGATTTTGGCAGGAAACTGGATATTAACAAGTTTAAAAGAATTTATTATAGAATTGTTCCAGTTCCAAAGCTATCTGAATTAAATGGCCCGGAAGGAACTTGTATAGGAAGTTAGGCTGGTGTTAAATATGACATTTACGGTAGAAAATCTGGAATTTTTGTTAGCAATAGCCATGCGGATTGCGGGTTTTGTATTTATTGCACCGTTTTTCAGCCATTCCAGTATGCCGCAAAGGGTAAAATTACTGCTTTCTATGTCGGTGGCGCTGATTGCTTCCTTTGTGATACCTCAGGAAGACCCCTTGCAATATAATGGTGTCATCGGGTATGCCGGTATTATTATTTCCGAGGCAATTGCAGGAATGATACTGGGGTTGTTTACCAATTTGGCTATGTTTATTCTTAGCTTTGCCGGCCAGATAGCTGACATGGAAATTGGTCTTTCCATGGTAACACAGTTTGACACCACAAACAACATGCAGGTTACCATCACAAGTAATATTCTTACCTATGCGATTATGCTTACGATGGTAGCAACCAATCTGCATTTATATATTCTGCGGGCAATCATTGATTCCTTTGTTTTGATTCCCGTAGGACAGGCACGGTTTTCACCGTTATTTTATCAGGGATATTTGAAATATCTGTTTGACTTTATGGTTTTGGCATTCCGGATAATTTTACCGGTATTTGCCGCGCTTTTAGTAGTAAATGCAATTTTGGCAGTACTTGCCAAGGCGGCACCGCAGCTAAATATGTTTGTTATCGGTTTTCAGTTAAAGATTTTTGTCGGTCTTGCTGTATTAACCCTTATGATGTTATTTTTGCCATCCATTTCAGATATGATTTTTGAGAAAATGATGGAACTTATGAAGATGGCGGCGGCGTATATGACTCCGTAAGAATTTGGGAGAAGCAAAAATGGAAGAGTACTATTTGAAAAATTCCTATATTTCGATGAACCTTCAGTTCTTTGCGGAAGGGGATGACAAAACCGAAGAAGCTACCAGTAAAAAGCTTTCGGATGCCAGAAAAGAAGGCCAGGTAGCAAGGAGCCAGGAGTTAATCAATGGTGCGATGCTGTTCATTTTGTTCATTGCCATAAAACTGTTTGGCGGTTATCTTGCCAACAGTTTTATCAAAGTTTTTTACCGTAATTACGGCTATATCAGCACGTATACCATAGAAAAGCCGGAACTTGGAAATTTAACAAGTATGTTTGGCAGGGCTTTGTTAGATATTTTACTGATGACGCTGCCGATATTTGCATTTGGCATTCTTGTTGCTTTTTTGTTGAATATTTTCCAGGTAAAATGGAAGGTAACCACAAAGCCTTTAAAACCTAAATTTAACCGATTAAATCCGGTCAGCGGATTTAAAAAAATAATTTCCAAAGAAAAGCTGTTTGAACTTGTCAAATCCGTAGCAAAAATAGGAATTATTTTCTGGGTTGCTTACTCCACGCTGATGGACGAAATAGACAAGCTGAAGATTCTTTATGATTTGGAATTGATTTCAGCTGTAATTTATATTTCGAACTTTGTTATTAACATGGGAATCAAAATCAGTGCGGTCTATTTACTGATTGGTCTTGCAGATTTTATTTATCAGAAGCTGAAGTTTAAAAAGGATATGCGAATGTCCAAGCAGGAAGTGAAAGACGAATATAAACAGCAGGAAGGTGACCCTCAGGTTAAAAGTAAGATTAAGTCCAAGATGAGAGAGTCTTCCATGCGTCGTATGATGCAGCAGATGCCGGAGGCAGACGTGGTAATTACAAACCCGACCCACTTTGCCTGTGCCATTAAATACGACAAAGAAAAGGCGGCAGCTCCGGTACTGATTGCCAAAGGAGCCGACCATTTGGCTCAAAAGTTAAAAGATATTGCAAAAGAATATAACGTGCCGATTGTGGAAAACAAACCATTGGCGCGAATGCTATACTATAACGTGGAAATTGATGCAGAAATTCCGCAGGAATTATATCAAATGACAGCCGAAGTGCTGGCATATGTATATCAGTTAAAAAACAAATAACAGTAAGATGACAGAAGGGGGGAATACATCATGAAGAAATCCGATATGATGGTCGGTTTATATATTCTTGCAGCGATTGTGTTCCTGATTATTCCGATTCCTACTGGTCTTTTGGACGTGTTAATGGCATTAAATATTGCGGTTTCCCTGATTATTATGTTTAATGCATTGTTTTCCAAGGAAGCACTGGATATGTCCACCTTCCCGTCCATCCTGTTATTTACCACAGTATTCCGCATTTCCCTGAATGTTTCTTCCACAAGAAATATTTTAACTCGGGGTTATGCCGGTGGTGTCGTAGCGGCCTTCGGTGAATTCGTAGGCGGCGGTGATATGATTGTCGGTGCCATTGTTTTCATTATTTTGATTTTAGTTCAGTTCATGGTTATCAATAAAGGTTCGGAGCGAGTTTCCGAAGTAAGTGCAAGATTTACGCTGGATGCCATGCCGGGTAAACAGATGGCCATTGATGCTGATTTAAATACAGGTGCAATTACAGACGCAGAAGCAAAGGAACGCCGCCAGAAAATTCAGGATGAGGCCAGTTTCTTCGGCGCCATGGACGGTGCTACCAAGTATGTAAAAGGTGATGCTACAGCCGGCTTGTTGATTACTTTAGTTAATATTATCGGTGGTGTTTTGATGGGAATTACCCGTCAGGGACTGGATGCCATGACAGCCTTACAGCAGTATGGTCTTCTTACCATCGGTGACGGTCTGGTTTCCCAGATTCCGTCCCTGCTTACCTCTCTTTCCACCGGTATCATTGTTACCAAGGTTTCCAAGGAAGCAGATATTGGCGATGTGTTGGTAAAGCAGTTGTTTTCCCTTCCGAAGGTGCTTTATATGGTGGGCGGCGCCATGGCATTTTTAGGTATTTTTACAGGATTACCAACGTTGGTATTTGCTGCGTATGGCGTAGTGTTTATCATTGTTGCCCGTGCGATTCAGAGTAAACTTGAGGTGGCCTCTGTGGAATCCGAGGTTTCCGAGGTGGATACCTCTGCAGAAGAAATCCGGAAACCGGAAAATGTGGTTTCCCTGTTGCAGGTGGATGCCATCGAGCTGGAATTCGGTTACGGTATTATTCCGTTGGCGGATGTTAACCAGGGCGGCGATTTGCTTGACCGAGTGGTACTGATTCGTCGTCAGATTGCGTTGGAATACGGCTGCGTGGTACCAACCATCCGTATGAGAGATAATATCCAGTTAAATCCGAACCAGTATATTATTAAGATTAAGGGCATCCAGGTCAGCGAGGGTGAAATCCTGTTTGACCATTATATGGCCATGAATCCGGGCCATGTGGAAGAAGAGGTTACCGGTATTCCTACCTTTGAACCGTCCTTCCATCTGCCGGCTCTTTGGATTACCGAGAGCCAGAGAGAACGTGCGGAATCCTTCGGTTATACCGTTGTTGATCCGCCATCCATTATTGCAACCCATATTACGGAAGTAATTAAGGAGCATTTAGACGAGCTTCTGACCCGTCAGGATGTGCAGCATCTGGTGGACAATATCCAGGAAAAGAATACAACACTGGTTACCGAGCTGATACCAAAGCTTCTTGGCGTGGGCGAAGTGCAAAAGGTACTGCAGAACATGTTACGGGAAGGTATTTCCATCCGAGATCTTGTTACTATTTTTGAAACATTGGCAGACTATGCGCCAACCACAAGAGATACGGATGTACTTACGGAATATGTACGGCAGAGTCCTAGCATAAAACGATTTATTTCCAACAAATATTTTCCTGTCAATATGACAACAAGTGTTGTGACGCTGGACCCAAAAATTGAGCAGGAAATCATGGGTTCTGTTAAGCAAACAGAGCAGGGATCCTATATCGCCATGGATCCGGAGAAGAACCAGTTAATCATGCGGTCCGTAAAGGAAGAAATTGAAAAGCTGGAAAATCTGGGCAATAATCCGATTATCATCACTTCTCCAATTGTGAGAATGTATTTTAAACGGATGACCAGAGATTATTTTAAGGATTTAATTGTGATTTCTTACAATGAAATTGAGTCCAATGTTGAATTACAATCAGTAGGGATGGTGACAGTCTAGTATGTTGATTAAAAAATTTCAGGGAGCGACCGAGCAGGAAGCTTTACAGCTTGCGAAGCAGGAGCTTGGAAAAGATGTAATCATTACCCATATTAAATCTATTAAGCCAAAGGGAATTTACCGTTTGTTCAAAAAGCCTTTGGTAGAAATTACTGCGGCTGTGGATGAAGAACGGATTTATGAGAAAAAGAACAGTTTTCAGCAGATTGCGGAAGAAATAAAGAAGAATCCGTATGAGTTCCGGGTAAACAAAGAGGAAAAATCCTCCGCTATCGAGCAGAAACTGGACAGTCTGCAGATTATGCTGGAAAAGCAGTTAAAAGAACAGGTTTCTACGGTTGTAGAAAAAGAAAAGGAAGATACTCCTGCAGAAGAACAGACAGCAGCCATGGCTTGTGTGCAGATGATATACAACCAACTGATTGCCAATGAAGTGGAAGAAGTATATGCCAACAAAGTCATTGCGGAAATTGAACAGTCTTTAAAGCCGGACGCTACCGTAGACAATATTTTATCCACCATCTATCAGAAAATTGTGTTAAAGCTTGGAGAAACTAAGGAACTGGAATTAGAAGAAGGAAAGACCAAATATGTATTTTTCATCGGTCCGACCGGAGTGGGAAAAACAACTACCATTGCAAAACTGGCTTCCAGCTTAAAACTCGGAAAAAAAGCAAAAGTGGCCTTGTTTACTGCAGACACCTATCGCATTGCTGCAGTGGATCAATTGCGCTCCTATGCTACGATTCTTGGCCTTCCTCTTCGTGTGATTTATTCCGATGCGGAAATTAAAGAGGCGGTGGAAGAGTTTAAGGACTATGAAATTGTTTTAATTGATACGGCAGGCCGTTCCCATAAAAACAGAGAGCAAAGAGATGATATTGAAAAACTTCTGCTAGCTGTTCCTGAGGAAAACCGGGAAATCTATCTTGTTCTAAGTGCGACAACTAAGTACAGGGATTTGGTGAAAATTACAGAAACGTATTCTGCAATTGCCAAGTACAATCTTATTTTTACAAAACTGGATGAAACTGCAGGCATCGGTAACATTTTTAATATTAAAATGCTGACCGGAGCCCCGTTGTCATACACAACGTTTGGACAAAGTGTGCCGGATGACATCTCCAAAATCAACCCACAGGCGGTTGCCAAGCAGTTGTTGGGAGGTGGTCAGTAATGGATCAGGCAGAACAACTCAGAAAAATGATGCAACAGGCCGATTCCAAACCCAAAGCCAGGGTAATTACTGTTACCAGCGGTAAGGGCGGTGTCGGCAAAACAAGCATTTCCATTAACCTTGCCATTCAGTTAACAAGACTGGGCAAGCGGGTTGTTGTATTTGATGCAGACTTTGGTCTGGCAAACATCGAAGTGATGCTTGGAGTGCGTCCGCAGTATAATCTGGCGGATATGATGTTTCGAGGTAAGGACCTGGCGGATATCATTACCCAGGGAGAAGAGGGCATCAGCTTTATTTCCGGAGGTTCCGGTATTCAGGAACTGGCTTCCATGAACCGGGAACAGGTAATGTTTTTAACCAGCCGTCTTATTGCGCTGGATAAATTTGCAGACGTAATTATTGTAGATACAGGTGCGGGGATTTCAGACAGCGTCTTAGAATTTGTGTTGGCCAGCACAGAAGTGCTACTGGTGGCAACACCGGAGCCGACATCTATCACGGATGCGTATGCTTTATTAAAAGCATTAAACAGAAAAGAAGAATTTGTAAAAGAAGATACTTCTATAAAAATGATTGCCAACCGGGTGAAAAATGACGCGGAAGGATTAAATGTTTATGAGAAAATGAGCGTCGTTTCGGAGAAGTTTTTAAACATTCCGATTACGTATCTTGGTCCGGTACCAATGGACGACCAGATTTCCAAAGCAGTGATGAGACAGAAGCCGGTATCGGTTATCAACCCGGATGCTTCTTCTGCACGGGCTATTAAGCAGATAGCAGAAAAGCTTCTGGAACTGGAATCGGAGGAAGCAGTAACGGAAAAACGTGGTATGTTCCAATTGTTTTCAAACTTAATCAGAAACAGAATGACGAAAAAATAGTGATTTAAAGGATGAGTACAGGTAATGGCAAACGAAGTTATCCAAATCGGTAATAAAATAGAGATGCGCGCGGTATCAAACCAGCTGTTAAAACCTAAAAGCGCAGAAACCGATGTTTATGTCAGTCAGTTTTTACAATGGGCAGACGTAAATGTGGCTTCCATTTCCATTCCTACGTACAAAGGCGCCCTGGTTCCGCTACATGTGGATGATGTATATGAACTTCAGTTTTTTTCAAAAAACGGATTATACCGGTGTCGGGGAAAAATAGAAAAGAGAACGAAAACTTCAAACAATCTGGCGGTTGCGGAAGTAAGATTTATTTCGGCACTGGAGAAATTTCAGCGACGACAATATTATCGAATGAATTGTATTATTCCGATGACCTATGCTGTGTTAACAGAAGTACAACGAGAATTATACCGGGAGAAAAAAATCTGCATTTCTCAGGAGCAGAAGCAGGCGGTAGAAAAGAAGCTGGAAAGCCAGCAGATTACACTGCAAAAAGCTACGGTGCTGGATATCAGCGGAGGCGGAATGCGGTTTAATTCTACCGTTCAGCAGCAAAGCGGTGACATTGTTTTGCTGCAACCGGCGCTTCCGGAAACATTACGGAAAAGAATTCCGTTCTTGATTGGCAGAATTATTGCCAGCAGAAGGATTCCGAATAAAGAACCTGTTATTTTTGATAACCGGGTAGAATTTACGGATATCACATCTTCGGAACAGGAACAAATTATTACATATATTTTTAAAGAAGAGCGTGACAAACGAAAAAGAGAAGCTGATTTGAAATAACAGGAAGAAATTCAGGAGTTTTCTGTGAAAAACAAGGAGGATAACCATGGAAAAGAAAAACATTTTGATAGTTGATGACTCTGCACTTATGAGAAGGGTAGAGTCTGATATAATTAAATCAGATGAACGGTTTACTGTGACGGATACTGCCACCAACGGCTTGGAAGCCTTCGATCTGGTAACAAGAAACAGCAAAAAATATGATGCTGTTGTACTTGATATTAACATGCCAAAAATGAACGGTATTGAATTTTTGGAAGCATTGGAAAAGCAGAAAATCAAACAGAAAATCATCATTGTAAGTACGCTTGCAAAAGATGGTGCAGCAGAAACCATCCGAGCATTGGAACTGGGAGCCTTTGATTATGTAACAAAGCCTGACAGCTTCGTAGATGCCATGAGTGATGCTTTCAAGGGTAAGTTGCTGCAGTGCCTGCTTTATGCCACATCATTGGCAGAGGATAAGGCAACCGACTTAATCAAGAGTACACCAAAGGTGGAAGTCACAAAGAAGGAAGACAAGCCAAAAGAAGAAAAACCGACGGCAAGACCGGTAACTCCGGCGGCACCGGCAAAAAAATCGTTTGGCGGAGTTGTTTCTCCGATGAATCCAAGAGCAATTTTATCCGAATCCTTTGCACCAAGAAAACCGCATAAAACGGTAACGGGTGCAAATGCCAAGAGACTGATTGCCATTGCATCTTCCACAGGCGGACCTAAGGCATTACAGCAGGTAATCTGTAAGTTGCCGAGAAACATCAACGCACCGATACTGATCGTGCAGCATATGTCCGAGGGATTTACAAAATCCCTTGCGGCACGTTTAAATGAACTGAGCGAGGTAAAGGTAGTAGAAGCAACGGGAGGCGAACGTTTAGAAAAAGGAACAGTGTATCTTGCCAAGGGTGGCAGCCAGATGCGCGTCGTAAAACGTGGCAGCGAGTATGTGATTGATATTAACATGGAAGAACCGGCCAGAAACGGTTTAAAGCCATGTGCAGATATCATGATGGAATCCCTTGCTAATTTAGTTTTTGATGACATTACCTGCGTTGTACTTACAGGTATGGGTGGCGACGGCACCATGGGAATCCGTCAGTTAAATGATATGTCCAATATTTATGTTATCGGCCAGGACGAAGCTACTTCCACTGTGTACGGTATGCCTAAGGTTGTATATGAGGCAGGCCTTACCGATGTGGTACTTCCTCTTGATAAGATAGCAGAAGAAATAA
>JAZQJL010000059.1:0-2782 GCA_045541595.1 Lachnospiraceae bacterium
CCTTGAGCGGTGTGGTTTCATAAAAGAGGGGACAATCCGACAAGGCAAAATGGTTTCGGTCTATTGTGACTATAACATTTACGGTATGCTTAGAGAAGATTATGCAAAGATAGACTAAACGAGTTCATCGTTAAATTCCAATTTGTCAAGCACTTGAAACTTTCAGTTTGGCGGAGTGCCAATTATAATTTGCAGAAGTCGTTGGTTTTGCCGACGCAGACCCGAAAAAAAAGACCTATAAGGCATCCGGACAACATGTTGTCTGTGAGTGTCTATAGGTCTTTTTTGACATTCGTTTTTAACAGATAAACTTCACTTTTCCTTCCAGCTTTGCTTCAAAGCTTTCGCAGCCCTCCAGACTTTCGCCGTCGTAATGAAGAATTCTGGCAGCGGAGCTGGTAACGGAAACTTCTTTGCCGGTAAGCAGGGTAACACCCGGATGACCGGCATGTTTTTTTGCATACAAAAGAGGAATGGTGCACAGCGCCTTAAAACGGGATACGCCACTAAAAATCAGGAAGTCCAGCTGCTCATCACAGTCGGAGGCTGTTGGAGTCATAGCAACGCCGCCGCCTTCAAAGGGCTGATTCATGGTGGCGATAAAGAATACGTTGTTGTAATGAGTAGTGACACCGTCGATGGTGATGTCCATTTCGGTTAGATTTGCACCAAAAATTTCTTTGATGCCGATAGCCAGATATACCAGCTTGCCCAGCTTAATTTTATTCAAGCGTTTTTTCAGCTTGGAATGCTCTGCCATGTGGCAGACAGCGGCATCATATCCGAACCCGGTACTGACAAGAAAGGAGCGGGTGACGGAGGTGGCATTAGAAAGACGATATGTAACAATGCCGCGGTCAATCATCAGGGTGCGTCTTCTTTTAAGGATGCCATCAACCTGCTCTTCCAAAGTTTTTGGAAGCTCTTTGTTGCGGCAGAAATCATTGCCGGAGCCGGTTGGGATGACACTTAATTCAACCCGGTTAAAATCAGGAATGCCGTTGATACACTGGTTGATAGTACCGTCACCGCCAATCAGGACGATGGAAACAGGCCCTTCTTCGGCTGCAAAAATGCCTTCCATTACCGGGCGGGGAGAGGTGTCCTTCTCTAAAAAGTGCACCTGATAGGATACGTTTTTTTCTTTTAAAATCTGTTCTACCAATTCCCACTTGTTGGCACCTTTGCCGGAACGGGAAGCTGGATTAACAAAAAAATAAAGCATGGGAAATCTCCATTCTGTATGCTGATTTGCAATTCTTTTTTGGCAAGGGTTGACAAAAAGTTTCAACCAGTATTACTCTATCATTTAGAGAAAAAGTTGTCAATGAAAAGGGAGCAAAAACATGAAACGAGAAGGCGATTTATCCTCATTAACCGACGGAAAATTATATAGAAGCAGTGATATGGCAAGGCTTGGATGCAATGATTGTGAAGGCTGTTCTGCCTGCTGCAGAGGCATGGGAAATTCCGTCGTGCTTGATCCGTACGATGTATGGCGACTGGAACAGGGACTTGGCATTCCCTTTGCGCAGATGATTGGAACACAGGTGATGTTGTCGGTAGTGGACGGACTGATTCTTCCAAGTCTGAATATGGAAAATGAAACAGGAGCCTGCCCGTTTTTAAATGAAGAAGGTCGGTGCAGTATCCATGCATTTCGTCCCGGAATTTGCCGTTTGTTTCCGCTGGGCAGGTATTATCATGACGGAGGATTTTCCTATGTGTTGATGACGGGTGAATGTAAGAAGGAAAACCGGAGCAAGGTGAAAATTGAGAAGTGGCTGGGAGAACCGGATTTAAAATCCTATGAACGCTTTGTGTTGCAGTGGAAAGCGATTTTGGAACGAACCAGAGAGCAAATCAGAAAAACGGTACAGGATGCGGGTAATCCGGAGGAAACCGAGAGCGCTGTGCAACAGCAGAAGCAAATCAGTATGTCCCTGCTTCAGAAGTACTATTTAACACCCTATAAAGAAAATTTTTTTGCCGAATTTGCCGGCAGAGAATAAAAAATGAAAAAAAATTGAAAAAAATTTAAATTTCCTCTTGCAAAAACTTTATCGGACTAATATAATAAAGCATCATAGTGTTATATGATTAAGAAAAAGGAGGACAAAAAGTATGTCATACGTTGATGAGGTAATTGCAAAAGTATCTGAGAAGAACGCAAATGAGCCGGAGTTCTTACAGACAGTAGAAGAAGTATTATCTTCTTTAAAGCCGGTAGTAGACAAGAATGAAGAGTTATATAGAAAGGCTGCACTCTTAGAGAGAATGTGCGAGCCTGAGAGAGTAATCGAGTTCCGCGTAGCTTGGGTAGATGACAATGGTCAGACCCAGGTAAACCGTGGTTACCGTGTACAGTTCAACGGAGCAATCGGACCTTACAAGGGCGGTCTCCGTTTCCATCCATCCGTAAACCTTTCCATCATGAAGTTCCTCGGTTTCGAGCAGACTTTCAAGAACAGCTTAACCACACTTCCTATGGGCGGTGCCAAGGGTGGTTCCGACTTCGACCCACGCGCTAAGAGTGATGCAGAAATCATGAGATTCTGTCAGGCATTCATGACTGAGTTATATCGTCATATTGGTCCTGATGTAGACGTTCCAGCCGGTGATATCGGTGTAGGCGGAAAAGAAATCGGTTACCTTTACGGTCAGTACCGTCGCATCAGAGGTGCATTTGAAAACGGCACATTAACAGGTAAGGGTCGTTCCTACGGTGGTTCCTTAATTCGTCCGGAAGCAACCGGTTACGGCGCAGTTTACTATACTTGTG
>JAZQJL010000060.1:0-5066 GCA_045541595.1 Lachnospiraceae bacterium
GTTGTTGCTGTTCTCGCAGCGACTCGTTTATATTACCACAACTCAAATTCATTGTCAAGCACTTTTTTAAAGTTTTTTGAAAAAGTTTTTTGAATTGTTTTAACGATTTGCTCATTTCAAACAGCTTCGTTATATTACCACATGGTTTGTGGTTTGTCAACAACAATTTTCATTTTTTTGAATTTGTTATTGAACGGAGATGGAGGGATTTGAACCCTCGCGCCGGTCGCCCGACCTACACCCTTAGCAGGGGCGCCTCTTCAGCCACTTGAGTACATCTCCTTGCCTGAAAATTCGCTACCAAGGTATTGATTTTTCGTTGCATCAGGCACATAATCGCGCCAGTGCAAAATCTAGTTTAACAAAGAAAGACCTTTCTGTCAACGGTTTTTTCGCATTTTTTGAAAATAATTTTTCGAATTGTTTATATAGTAGATACAATTATTTTTTGTACTAGATATTGTGTTCCTTCTATATTATATATAGGAAGAAACCTATTCTGTTACTTTTTCTGCTTCAAATACCCGTTCCATATATCCTCTTACAAAAAGAACGCCGGGAATTATTCCCGACGTTCTGTCTATTTGTTATTCAGTTACTTCTTCAATTGTTTCCACTACATCTTCTGTAGTTTCCACATCATCCACAACTTCAGCATTCTCATCCTGCAGGGCTGCTTCCATCTGTTCGGTATTCATTGCTTCTTTTACTCTTGCAATGCTTGCCACGCGGATACCCTTTTCGTTATCAATGTTGATTAACTTAACTCCGGAAGTATTTCTGCCAACAATACTGATATCGCTAACCAGCATTCGGATAATAATACCTTCATTAGTAATAATCATCATCTCGTTTTCCAGGCTGAGAATCTTTGCACCTACAACATCACCGGTCTTTTCGATAATCTTGTAGCACTTAACACCCTTACCGCCACGACGCTGTGCGGAGAATTCGTTAACATCGGTAAGCTTGCCGTAACCAAATTCAGAAGCTACCAGTACATATTCGCCCTGGGAGGTAAGCTGCATGGAAACAACCTCATCACCTTCGGAAAGCGTCATACCGATAACACCCATAGAGCTTCTGCCGGTTGCACGGACATCCTGCTCGTTGAAGCGGATACTCATACCATGCTTGGTGATTAACAGAATATCCTTCTGGTTATTGGTTGCCTTTGCACCAATCAGCACATCATCATCCTTTAAGTTGATAGCCTGGATACCGGTCTTACGGATATGGGCAAAGTTCTTAATCTTTGTCTTCTTCACAATACCGGATTTGGTTGCCAGGAATAAATAACGTTCTTCATCAAATTCCTTCAGGGCAATACCCGCGGTTACCTTTTCGCCCGGCTGCAGCTGCAACAGATTGATGATTGCTGTACCTCTTGCAGTTCGGCTTGCCTCCGGAATTTCATATGCTTTAATACGGTATGCACGACCCTTATTGGTAAGGAACATAATATAATGATGAGTCGTGGTCATAAACATATCTTCGATATAATCTTCTTCAATGGTCTGCATTCCCTTGATACCCTTACCGCCGCGATGCTGCGCCTTGAAATTATCTACGGTCATACGCTTGATATATCCAAGGTGAGTAATAGCAACTACAGTATTTTCATCCGGAATCAAATCTTCATCGGTGAAGTCATCCATGTCAATGCCAATGGCAGTTCTTCTGTCATCGCCATATTTATCACGGATGAAACTGATTTCTTCTTTAATGACACCAAGAAGAACTTTTTCATCAGAAAGAATCAACTTAAATTCGTCAATCTTCTTCATGATATCTGCATACTCCTGTTCCAGACGCTCTCTTTCTAAACCGGTAAGAGCACGGAGACGCATATCTACAATAGCCTGGGCCTGAGGATCATCCAAACCAAAGTTTTCTATTAACTGAATCTTTGCCTCCGCAACATTTTTTGCGGCACGGATAATCTTAATAACCTCGTCAATATGATCCAGTGCAATTAATAATCCCTTTAAAATGTGGGCGCGTTCTTCCGCTTTGTTTAAATCGTACTTGGTACGTCTGGTAACAACATCCTCCTGATGACGCAGATATACACTAAGCGCATCATACAGATTTAAAACCTTTGGCTCGTTGTCTACCAGTGCCAGCATAATTACACCAAAGGTGTCCTGCAGCTGGGTATGCTTGTACAACTGATTCAAAATAACGTTTGGATTGACATCTCGACGAAGTTCGATGCAGACACGCATACCGCTTCTGTCAGATTCATCACGAAGTTCGGTGATACCGTCAATTTTCTTTTCTTTTACCAGGTCCGCAATCTTTTCAATTAAGCGAGCCTTATTTACCATGTAAGGAAGCTCTGTAACTACAATACGGTTTTTACCGTTTGCCATCGGTTCAATATCGGTTACCGCACGAACCTTAATTTTACCGCGACCGGTACGATATGCTTCGTTGATACCTCTGGTACCGAGAATGGTTGCACCGGTTGGAAAGTCCGGACCCTTTACAATGGTCATTAACTCATCGATGGTAGTTTCTTTATCTTCTACCTTATTATCAATAATACGAACTACCGCATTAATAACCTCTCTCATGTTGTGAGGAGGAATATTGGTTGCCATACCTACCGCAATACCGGAGGTGCCGTTTACTAACAGGTTTGGAAAACGGGATGGCAGAACCAACGGTTCTTTTTCTGTCTCATCAAAGTTTGGAATAAAGGTTACGGTATCCTTGTTGATATCGGACAGCATTTCCATGGAAACCTTACTAAGACGTGCTTCTGTATATCGCATGGCCGCAGCACCGTCACCATCCACAGAACCGAAGTTTCCGTGACCGTCAACCAACGGATAACGGGTAGACCAGTCCTGAGCTAAGTTTACCAATGCACCATAAATGGAGCTGTCACCATGTGGATGATATTTACCCATGGTATCACCGACGATACGGGCACATTTACGATGTGGCTTGTCGGGACCGTTGTTTAATTCTATCATTGCGTACAGAATTCTTCTCTGTACCGGCTTTAAACCATCTCTTGCATCCGGCAAGGCGCGGGCTACGATAACAGACATCGCATAGTTAACATACGATGTTTCCATCGTTTTCTTTAAGTCAACCTCCTGCACCTTGTCAAAAATATGTTCATCCATTTTTATTTCTCCTTAAGCGTTAAAATCGAGATTTTGTACGTATTTCGCATTTGCTTCAATAAACTCTCTTCTCGGTTCTACTTCATCACCCATAAGAGTAGTAAAAGTAAGGTCTAATTCGGAAGTGGATTCTTCATCGATATTAACCTTTAATAAAATTCTCTTTTCCGGATCCATGGTAGTATCCCAAAGCTGCTCCGCATCCATCTCACCAAGACCTTTGTAACGCTGAATCTTGTTATTCTGGTCACGACCGATTTCTACAAGAATTTTATTTAATTCTTCGTCGCTGTAAGCATACCAAACGTTTTTATTCTTTTCCACTTTATAAAGCGGCGGCTGTGCCAGATAAACATAACCCTGACGAATCAGTTCCGGCATAAAACGATACAGGAACGTAAGCATCAGTGTTGCAATATGGGCACCGTCTACGTCGGCATCGGTCATGATAATAATTTTGTGATAGCGAAGCTTACTGATATCGAAATCTTCACCAATACCGGTACCAAATGCAGTAATCATGGAACGAATTTCCTGATTGCCGAGAATTCTGTCAAGTCTTGCTTTTTCTACATTTAAAATTTTACCGCGCAGAGGCAGAATTGCCTGGGTCGCACGGGAACGGGCCGTCTTTGCGGAACCACCCGCGGAGTCACCCTCTACGATGTAAATTTCACAATTCTTAGGATCCTTATCGGAACAGTCTGCCAGCTTACCAGGCAAGCTCATGCCGTCTAATGCGGATTTTCTTCTGGTTAAATCTCTTGCTTTTCTTGCGGCATCACGGGCACGCTGGGCAAGAACGGCCTTTTCACAGGTTGCCTTAGCAACAGCAGGATTTTGTTCAATAAAATAGCGAAGTTTTTTTCCAACTACTTCTTCTACTGCACCTCTTGCTTCACTGTTACCAAGCTTCTGCTTTGTCTGACCCTCAAACTGAGGCTCTCCGATTTTTACACTGATAATTGCAGTTAAACCTTCACGGATATCTTCACCGGATAAATTTGCCTCGTTATCTTTTAAGAATTTCTTCTCTCTTGCATAATCGTTAAAAATTTTAGTTAGTGCATTTTTAAAACCAACCAGATGGGTACCGCCTTCCGGTGTAGTAATATTATTTACGAAGCTGTAACAACCTTCGTTGTAACCGTCGTTATGCTGCATGGCAACTTCTACATATACACCGTTCTTTTCACCCTCGCAGTAAATTACTTCCGGATACAATGCAGATTTACCCTTATTTAAATATTCTACATACTCTTTAATACCGCCCTCGTAGTGGAACACCTTTTCTTTTTCCTGTCCCTCTCTTTTATCGCGGAAAATAATTTTAATTCCCTTTGTTAAAAATGCCATTTCACGAAGACGCTGACGAAGAGTATCGTAATCGAATACCGTTTCTTCAAAAATTGTATCATCCGGCATAAATGTAACAGTAGACCCGGTTCTTTCAGAGGTACCGATTTCTTCTAATGCGGTTACCGGCTTACCACGTTCATAGCGTTGCTTATACATTTTTCCGTCTTTTTCAACTACTACTTCCAGCCAGTTAGAAAGGGCATTAACTACAGATGCACCTACACCATGAAGACCACCGGATACCTTGTATCCTCCACCGCCGAATTTACCGCCGGCATGCAGGATGGTAAATACAACTTCAACCGTAGAAATACCTTTTTTCTTATTAATTTCTACAGGAATACCACGACCATTATCAATTACGGTAACGGAATTGTCCGGATTAATGGAAACATCTATTGTGTCACAATATCCTGCCAAAGCTTCATCAATGGCATTATCTACAATTTCATAAACAACATGATGAAGACCTCTTGCAGAAGTGCCTCCGATGTACATACCCGCTCTTTTTCTTACGGCTTCCAGACCTTCCAGAATCTGTATTTGTTCTGCTCCGTATTCAGTGCT
>JAZQJL010000061.1:0-6781 GCA_045541595.1 Lachnospiraceae bacterium
CTTTAATTTTTTTAATGCTTTTTTCTCAATACGGGATACGTAACTTCTGGAAATGTTTAATTTGTCCGCGATTTCCCGCTGGGTAACTTCTCTGCCTCCGTACAAACCATACCGGAGTATAATGATTTCACGCTCCCGTGTTGTCAGTACCTTATCTATGTATCCCTGCAGTTTTTTCAGCCTCAGCTGCTCCTCCATCTGCTCAATCACATCTACTTCTTCAGCAATGCAAACATCCAGCAATTGTATGGTATTTCCTTCTTTATCCGAGCCAATGGGATCGAATAAAGACACTTCCTTGGATTGCTTTTTACTGCTGCGCATCAGCATCAGCAGTTCGTTTTCAATACAGCGGGACGCATAGGTGGCAAGCCGGATTCCCTTATCCTGTTTAAAAGAATCCACCGCCTTAATCAGGCCAATGGTTCCGATGGAAATCAGGTCATCCGCATCATAAATTGTATTACTGTATTTCTTCACAACATGCGCCACCAGGCGCAGATTGTGCTCAATCAGACGCTTTCTGCAGGTCAAATCTCCCTCTCTCATCCCCTGCAGCAGTTGTGCTTCTTCCTGGGTTGACAATGGCTGTGGAAAAGATTGCATTTCGTTTCAACCTTATTTATTAAGGTTACTACTACTTTATGCAGGGATACTTCGTCCTGTGATGTTTTTTCTTACATAAATTACGCTGACCATTCCTCTGCCTTTTGGCGGATTAAGTCAAATTCCTCCACTTCGCAGGAAAGCTTTACAAAAATCTTTTGCTTCGGATGCGGGCAACTGTCCATACTGTTGCCTTCTTCATCCTTAATTTCCAGAACCGTGGCCATAATATTGTCACCGTTCTTTCGCATTACTTCTACCTCATCCCCTACCAGGAATTTATTACGCTGTTCCAAAACCGCTGTACCGTCTTCCAGAACAGAGCCGACAATACCAAGATAGGTATATTCTTTTACATATACGTTATTATCATAAATCTGTGCATCGTTTTTTGGTTTATCAAAGAAAAATCCCGTAGTAAACTGACGATACGTGCACTTTGCAATTTCTTCTCTGTAATAGTCCAGATTCTCCCGATATTTTTCAGGATCTTCGAAGAAATCATCAATAGCCCGGCGATAGGTTCTTGCTACCGCAGCCACGTATAAAGCAGTCTTCATGCGGCCTTCCACCTTCAGACTGTCAATTCCTGCATCCACGATTTCCGGAATATATTCAATCATACATAAATCCTTGGAATTAAAGATGTAAGTTCCTCTGTCGTTTTCAAATACCGGCAGATATTCTCCCGGACGGTTTTCTTCCATCAGATAATACTTCCAACGGCACGGATGGGTGCAGGCACCCAGGTTTGCGTCTCGTCCGGTAAAATAATTACTAAGCAAACATCTTCCGGAATAAGAAATACACATTGCGCCGTGGATGAAGGTTTCAATTTCGAGTTCTTCCGGAATATTTTCCCGAAGTTCTTTAATTTCTGCCAGAGAAAGCTCTCTTGCAGACACAACTCTGGTGGCGCCCATACGGTGCCAGAAGCGATAGGTTCCGTAATTTACATTGTTGGCCTGGGTGCTGATATGCACATCAATTTCCGGAGCATGCTCCTTTGCCAGGTCAAATACCCCCGGATCTGAAATAATCAAGGCATCCGGACGAACCGGTGTGCCGTCTTCCGTCACATCCAGGCAGGAAAGCTCCCTGAAATATTCTGCAACCCCTTCCAAATCACGATTATGTGCAGTGATATTTGCCGTTACATACACTTTTTTCCCATGAGCGTGGGCAAACTTAATTCCCTCTGCCATGTCTTCTCTGGAAAAGTTTTTTGCTTTGGCGCGGAGACCATACATTTCGCCCCCGATATACACCGCATCTGCCCCATACAGTACAGCAACTTTTAATACCTCCAGGCTACTGGCCGGAATCAGGAGCTCCGGCTTCTTTTTTCCTGCTATCATACCTATTTTGTACTCCTTTCAAACGGCATACTTATTGCTTTACACTTAAAGCCATGCCGTCACCTACTGCCACAATGGAAGTGGTCAGCATTTCATTATGTTTTAATTCATACAGATATTCTCTCATTCTCATATGAATGGTTCTGTCTCTTCTTGTTATGCTGTACTTTGATTCCACAATGGAACCTTCCTGCAGTACATTATCCGTTACCAGCAGGCTGCCTCGCGGCATCATCGGTAAAATCTGCTCCAGGAAACTCATGTACTGGGCTTTTGCCGCATCCATAAAAATAAAATCATACTGATTCCCCTGTTCTCTTAGGTTTTTCAGTACCTCTTCCGCATCTCCCGTCAGGAACGTAACATCCTGACTTCGTTTTAATGCTGCCAGGTTCTTTTCTGCTTCCACAATGCGCATCGGCACTTTTTCAATGGTAGTCAGATGACAATCCTTTGGCATGTATTCACACATCAAAGAGGCGGAAAAGCCAATGGCCGTTCCCACCTCTAAGATTCTCTTTGGTTGCTTTAATTCCAAAAGAAACCGCAGAAAGCTCTGGGCTTCCTTTCGGATAATCGGTACCTCATGCTCCAAAGCATAGGCCTCCAGTTTTGCCAAATGCTCCGGTAATTCTCTCTCCAGGGAATTTAAATACTCCACCAGTCTTGGTTCTACTATCATGTCAATCCTCCTTGTTTCATGACAAACAGAAAACTTTGTTTTCTGTTGTATGCGAAGCAAAATGCCCCCTTTATCGGACAAATTCTGCACCGAAGAATTCGGATTTACTCCGGTAGTTCCTGTACAATGGAATTAGAGTAATTGGTTATTTGCTCCAATATTTCATCATAAGTCATAGACGTGTTCAAAATATAGGTTCCGGCAAGAATCTTGTAACCCATAAGCTGTACCTTTAAATAGAAGGAGTAGCGGTTTGGTATCAGACGGTTCATTTCCAAAGCGGCGGCCACTTCCATGGTAGAAGCACCGTCTTCAATGGTTATTTCCGCATTGATTCCCGGTTCCTCATCCATGGTGTAGGCACCAAAGACCTGATAACAAAACTCTTTTACCGTAATTCCCACTTTATAAATTGCAAAAATCACTACCGCATAAAAGATAATATTCAGCAACAGATGCAGAATAAACCCTATCACGTCAATTGCTATTTTTGTTCCATCACTTTTCTGCGCCATTGCCAAACAACCTCCTACGCCTCTACTTCCACTATGATTGGAAGAATCATCGGGCTTCTCTTGGTTCTCTTCCAAACGAAGTCCCCAAGGGAATCCTTAATCACATTTTTCATCTTGCTCCAGTCTGCACTGTTGCGGTTCAGACACTTATCCAACGCATCCTCTACCACGGTTTTTGCTTCCACCAACAGGTTTTCGGCCTCCCGCACGTAGACAAAGCCACGGGACACGATGTCCGGACCTGCCAAAATTTCGTTGGTATATTTTTCCAAAGTTACCACAACCACCAGCAAACCGTTTTCGGATAAATGCTGACGGTCACGAAGCACGATATTTCCTACATCACCCACACCAAGGCCATCGACTAAAATGCCCTGGGCAGTTACCTTGTCAACCACCTTTGCCTGATTTTCATCCAGCTCCAGCACATCTCCGGAGGCAAGAATAAATACATTGTCCTTCTCCACACCCATGGTCTGTGCAAGTTCTGCATGACGTACCAGATGGCGGTATTCACCATGCACCGGAATTGCGTATTTCGGCTTAGTCAACGCATAAATCAGTTTTAATTCTTCCTGACAGGCATGGCCGGATACATGGGTGTCCTGGAAGATTACCTTGGCACCCATGCGGGATAATTCGTTGATAATCTTGGACACATGCTTTTCGTTGCCCGGAATTGGAGAGGAACTTAAAATTACCGTGTCTCCCGGCATAATGGATACCTTTTTATGGATACCTCCTGCCATTCTGGATAAAGCTGCCATTGCTTCTCCCTGGCTTCCGGTGGTAATTAGTACTACTTTTTCCGGAGGATAGTTTTTAATCTGATCGATGTCAATCATCAGATTGTCCGGAATGTTAATATAGCCAAGCTCATTGGCTGTGGTAATAATATTTACCATACTTCTGCCTTCAATGACAACCTTGCGGTCATATTTAATGGCAGAATTGATAATCTGCTGTACTCTGTCCACGTTGGAAGCAAAGGTTGCTACAATAATTCTGTGGGCAGTATTTTCTGCAAATAAATTGTCAAAGGTTTTTCCGACCGTCCGCTCCGACATGGTAAACCCAGGTCGTTCCACATTTGTAGAATCAGCTAATAATGCCAAAACACCCTTCTTTCCGATTTCTCCGAGACGCTGTAAGTCAAAGCTGTCTCCGAACACCGGAGTATAGTCCACCTTAAAGTCACCGGTATGGACAATGGTTCCCACCGGTGTATAGATTGCAAACGCTGCGGAATCCGCAATACTGTGATTGGTACGGATAAATTCAATTCTGAAACAGCCAAGGTTAATGGACTGGCCGTGCTTAATCACCTTGCGCTTGGTTGTCTTTAACAGATTATGTTCTTTTAACTTATTTTCAATAATTCCCATCGTCAGTTTTGTGGCATAAATCGGCACATTAACCTGTGGGAGAATATACGGCAGGGATCCGATATGGTCTTCGTGGGCATGGGTAATGACAAAGCCTTTGACCTTATCTATGTTGTCTTTTAAATATGTGACATCCGGAATTACAAGATCCACACCAAGCATGTCCTCTGTTGGGAATGCCAGACCACAGTCCACGACAATGATGGAATCCTCATATTCATATGCCGTAATATTCATACCAATCTGCTCTAAGCCGCCCAAAGGTATAATCTTTACGCCATGAAGATCCGGCAAAACCACGTCCTGCTTTGGGGCAGCAACTGCATTAACTTCCGCTGCAGTTTTCTTTGCCCTGCTTCTTGTCACAGGTTTCTTCTCCTTCGCCGGTGTCACATTCTCTGCCTGAACTGTCTTTTCTGCTTTCCTTACCTTCACTTTCTCTGTTTTTGCTTTGGAAGCAGAAGCTTTTTCGGTCTTTGCAGCAGTACTCTTCACTGTTTTTCCCGTTCCGCGGGTCTTTGGCTTTGCTCCAGAACCCTTTTCTACAGCTGTGGTACTCTTTTTCGACACATCTTCCTTCGTATTCACTTTTTTGTTTTTCAAGTCAATCCTCCATTCTCTATTCCTGCGTTACCAGTTCGAGATCGTCCAGTAATTCCTCGAAAATAGCTGCAACTGCAGTTAATTCTTTTTCATCATCTACAATATCATAAAGCGCTTCCTCTGCGCCTTCGTTCGGTACTTCCTTTAAAATCAGTGCTTCTTCCTCTTCATCTTCAATATCATCCAATACAAGGAGATACTTTACCCCGCCGATTTTTGTTTCTTCTATTACACGAAAAACGACTACGTCACCATCTTCTGTGGTAAAATTCACGGTTGTATCCTGCTTACTCATGTTCGCCATTTCCTTCCTGAGCTGCCTGTGCAGCCTCCATTGCTTTTTTGTTGGCAAGATAGTCTAAATAGCCCTGCAAAATAAATACTGCAGCGAGCTTATCTACTACCTGCATCTTTTTATCCAGTCTGACCGATCCCTGGTCTAACACACGATGTGCAGCCACTGTGGTAAGGCGTTCGTCCCACAGCACTACCGGGAGACCGGTTCTTCTACGTAAATCTTCTGCAAATTCCTCTGATTTTTGCGCACGTTCGCCTATGGAATTGTTCATGTTCTTTGGATAGCCCAGCACAATCTGTTCTACTCCGTATTCCTGCACCAGTTCCTCAATACGCTGAAACGTCTGGCGTAACTGGTTCTCTTTCTTTCTGCGGATGGTTTCTATTCCCTGGGCGGTCAGCAGAAGTTCATCGCTGATGGCCACACCCACGGTTACGGAACCATAGTCTAATCCCATAATTCTCATATGTGTTTTCCTTAAAAATGATGTTTAATATAGTCCTGTAATAATTCTTCGATTATTTCGTCCCGCTCTACCTTCATAATCAGGCTTCTTGCGCCGTTATGGCTGGTAATATAGGTAGGATCGCCGGACATAACATAGCCTACAATCTGGCTGATCGGATTATAGCCCTGCTCGGTCAGTGCTTCATACACACTGTCAATCACGTCCTTTACTACCGGCTGGACTTCCTTTGGTACTCTGAAATACTGGGTTTTATTAATTTCGTTCATAATAATCCTTTCCTATTTCGTTTTTTTCCGCACATTCTCTCTCACGATATATATTAATATACATTTCCAAAAAAGTAAAGTAGTCAATCAAAAAAGCCCGATCAGATTTCTGCCAGTAATGTTTCCTGTTCCTTTGCCTTATCCAGAATTTTCACATTTTTGATACAATTTGACAAATCTTCTGTGGTACATGCTGCAATCCGTACATAGCGTTCGTTGTAACCAACCTGACATACTTTTTCGTCTACAACTGCCTGTTCTTCAAATAAAACAGCTTCCTGTTTTCCCATAAACCGGCTGCGGTATTCCTCTCCCAACGCAGCTTCCAAAGCCATCAGACGTTCACTTCTCTCTGTTTTTACCGCTTCTGCCACCTGACCTGGCATTTTATCTGCTACCGTACCTTTTCTTCTGGAATACTTAAACACATGTATTTTTGCAAATCCGATTTTCTTTGCAAATTCTAAGGTTTGTGTAAACTCTTCCTCTGTTTCCTGCGGAAATCCCACAATGACATCCGTAGTAATGGCAGGAGCTACATAATATTTTTTCAAAACCTCTACACTCCATGCATATTCTTCCGTCGTATATTTGCGGTT
>JAZQJL010000062.1:0-6179 GCA_045541595.1 Lachnospiraceae bacterium
ATTGCGGCCCTTGCTTTTGGTACCGAGAGCATTCCTAAGGTAGATAAAATTGTAGGACCGGGTAACATCTATGTCGCTCTGGCCAAAAAGGCAGTGTACGGTCATGTCAGCATTGATGCGGTGGCAGGTCCGAGCGAAATCCTGGTTTTGGCAGACGAAACCGCAAATCCTACGTATGTAGCGGCGGATTTACTGTCCCAGGCAGAGCATGATGAACTTGCAAGTGCGATTCTGGTAACCACCAGCAAAGAACTTGCAGAAAAAGTAGATAAAGAAGTGGAGCGTTTTGTAAACCAGCTATCCAGAAAGGATATCTTAGAAAAGTCCCTGGAAAACTACGGTTATTTATTAGTGGCAGATTCCATGGAAGATGCGCTGGAAGTAACTAACGAAATTGCTTCCGAACACCTGGAAATCATCACAAAGGATCCGTTCCAGACTATGACAAAGGTAAAGAACGCAGGCGCTATTTTCCTTGGCGAGTATGCCAGCGAACCGCTGGGTGACTACTTTGCGGGACCAAACCACGTGCTTCCGACCAACGGAACAGCAAAGTTCTTCTCCCCATTAAGCGTAGACGATTTCATCAAGAAATCCAGTATTATTTCCTACTCCAAAGAAGCATTGGAGGAGGTTCACGAGGATATTATCCGTTTCGCCAAGGCAGAAGGTTTGACGGCACATGCAAATTCCATTGCAGTGCGTTTCGGTAAGGAAGTAAAGTAACGAAAGGAAGGTTACGATGAGAACTGCTAAGATTGAAAGAAAAACAAAGGAAACAGATATTGTTCTGGAATTGAATTTGGACGGCACCGGCAAGGCAGAAGTCTCCACCGGCATCGGCTTTTTTGACCACATGCTGAATTCCTTTGCAAAGCACGGCTTCTTCGATTTAAAGCTTTGCGTAAAGGGTGATTTGGAGGTGGATTGCCATCACACCATTGAGGATGTGGGTATCGTGCTGGGGCAGGCTATCGATCAGGCTCTTGGCGGCAAAGAAGGCATTACCAGATACGGTCAGTGCATTTTGCCGATGGATGAAACGTTGTGCCTGTGCGCTCTGGATCTTTCCGGCAGACATTATCTGAACTTTGACATGAAATTTACCACCGACCGTGTGGGTGAATATGACACAGAAATGGTAAAGGAATTTTTCTATGCCGTTTCTTACAGCGCAAAAATGAATTTACACATAAAGCAGCTGGACGGTACCAACAATCATCACTTGATTGAAGCGGCCTACAAGGCTTTTGCAAGAGCTTTGGACGGAGCAACAAAGACTGATGAGAGAATTCAGGGTGTACTTTCCGCGAAGGGAGCATTATAATGAGATTATATCCGGCAATTGATATTAAAAACGGACAGTGTGTCCGCTTACGCCAGGGCGTGTTTGAGGATACCACCGTATATGCCAACGAGCCATACCAGGTGGCTATGGAATTTGAGGCAGACGGTGCAAAGTTTCTGCACATCGTAGACTTAGACGGAGCCTTAAGAGGAACCGGAGCCAACGATGAGGCATTGAAAAAGATTGTGGAGCATGTCAACATTCCGGTGGAAATCGGCGGTGGAATCCGTACGATGCAGGATATAGAGCATCGTTTGAACTTAGGTGTTTCCAGAGTGATTCTTGGCACCAAGGCCGTGGAAAGTCCTGATTTTGTCAAAGAGGCAGTGGAGAAATTCGGTGCTGATAAAATTGTAGTTGGGATTGATGCAAAGGACGGCATGGTTGCAATCAAAGGCTGGGAAACCATCAGTAATACAGATGCAGTAAGCCTGGCTCTTTCCATGAAGGATTTAGGTGTAAAAACAATTATTTATACCGATATTTCCAAGGACGGCATGTTGTGCGGACCAAATTTTGTACAGACTGCCCGTATGGTAGAAATCACCGGTATGGATATTGTGGCTTCCGGCGGAGTTTCCTGCATGAATGATTTAATTCAGCTGGAGAACATCGGTGTAGAAGGTGCAATTCTCGGCAAAGCTATTTATGAAAAGAGAGTAGACTTAAAGGAAGCGGCTGCCCGCTTTGACTAAACATATAAAGAGAGGCGAAAGCTATGGGTCAGAAAAAGATTTTTGCATATTTAAATGCGCAAAATGAAACAAAAGAAACCATTCTTGAGTTGGCCGGTTTTTACGACGGCAATGGTGTGGATGGTCTGTTTATTTATAATTATTCCAAAGACGAAAAAGAAAGAGAGGAGTTTGTGCTTACTCTCAGAGAGCTTCCGGAGAGAATGGATATTCCGTTTTATGCCGGTTGCTACGTAGACCGCCTGGAGGATGTTAAAAAGATTTATTATGCCGGAGCACAAAAAGTGGTGCTGGATCCGGAGTATATGTCTGATTCTGCACTGGTACGGGATGCTATCATCAAGTTCGGAGCTGCCTCTGTTATGTTACAGATGAATTTTGGCATGGCAGAAACGGTAGCATACTTAGAGGAGTATAAGCATACTTATGCAGAACTTTTGAATCTCGGTGTATATGGTATTATGGCAAAGCATGTTACCATAAACGGTAAGTTTATTGAGAAGGTAAACGAAGTGGTCTGCCCGATTATGATTCGTGACAGCCTGCAAAGAAATTCCATCACCGAGTTACTGGATGTGCCAAACCTTCTTGGCGTGGCAACCAATTACTACCGGGAAAAGGATGTTTATAAAGTAAAGAAATCCTTAAAAGAACAGGGCTATGATATAAAATCGCCGGAAAGTCCGGTGGCTTTTGCCGACATGAAGAAATTAGATAACGGTCTTGTCCCTGTGATTGTCCAGGATTATAAAACAAATGAAGTTTTAATGCTTGCGTACATGAACGAAGAGGCGTATAATTGTACTGTAAGTACAGGAAAAATGACCTATTATTCCAGAAGCCGCAAGGAACTCTGGGTAAAAGGAGAAACCTCCGGGCATTACCAGTATGTGAAGTCCTTATCCATCGACTGTGACGATGACACCCTGCTTGCCAAGGTAAAGCAGATTGGTGCGGCCTGTCACACCGGGAACCGTTCCTGCTTTTACCGTGACCTGGTAAAAAATGAATGGGAAGTAGAAGACAACACGAACATTCTGGAAAAAATTTATGCAACCGTAATGGACCGCAAGATTAATCCGAAGGAAGGTTCCTATACCAATTACCTGTTTACAAAAGGCATTGATAAAATATTAAAGAAGTGCGGCGAAGAGGCAACGGAAATTGTCATTGCAGCCAAAAACCCGGACAAAACCGAAATCAAGTACGAGATAGCAGATTTCCTCTATCATGTAACGGTATTGATGGCAGAGTGCGGCATTGACTGGAAGGATGTATTCGAAGAGCTGGCAAACCGCGACTAGGCTGTGAGTGGGGTTGCAGCAAAATACGGAGGTATAAAGTATGGAGTTTTTAGCAGAGTTACTTAGTTCTTCCCTGCAGTATATTTTCATGATTGCAGTGGCAGTGGGCTGTTTCTGTTTAGGAGCGGCATTAAGCAAAAACAAGAAAGCAAAGAAAAGCAAGTAAAAAAATAAAGTTCAGAACCTGTTTGTCAATGAAGGTTCTGAACTTTTTTCGTTATGGATAGTTTCTTGGCTCAGGCATAGTCATCCTGTATGCGGGTGCTAAAAAAGAGAGTGCATTACTTCTTCAATTTTTTCATCCGGCAGGTCTGTATCCAGAAACAATTCCACGGCATATTTGGCCTGGGCAATCAACATTTCTAAACCATTAACGGCGATAATGCCGCGCTCCTTTGCCTGGGCAAGAAGTTTGGTGGTGGTTGGATTGTAGATGATGTCCACGACGGCGATAAGCGCCTCATACGGCGCAATATCCATGGGAGAGGCATCAACATTCGGGTACATGCCAACCGGGCTCGTATTGACGATTACAGAAGCGTCAGAGTGCATTCGGGCCGCCTGCTCGTAGGTAATGACGCCGGGCTCTTCCTTATACTTGACGGTAATCAGCTCTTTTGGTCCCAGGGAGGCGAGGGCGGCAACTACAGCCTTGGCAGCACCGCCGTTGCCCAGTACCAGTACCTTTTCACCGGTGATTGTTATGTTGTTGTTACGCAGGGTATATAAAAAACCGGCATAGTCCGTGTTGTAGCCGCAAAGACGGCCGTCTTTGTTTACAATACAGTTGACGGCACCGATAGCCCTGGCAGACTCAGAAATTTCGTCCAGGTACGGAATCACCGCCTGCTTGTAGGGAATGGTAACATTGATGGCTGCAAAGTCATGTTGCTGCAGGAAAGGATGAAATTCCTCTTTGGAAAGAGGGATTAAATCATATGTGTAATCAGCCAGCTGTTCGTGAATGAGTTTGGAATAGCTGTGACCGAGTTTTTCTCCAATAAGTCCGTAACGCTTCATAAGATAGGCTCCTCTTGCTATATACTTTATCGTAGTATAGCACAAAAGTATTCGGCTGTGAAGAGAAATTTCTCATAAAATCTGATTTGAGGCAGATTTGAGGTTGACGGATTAGGATGAAGGGTGGAAAATAGTAGTAACGTTTGGCGAAATGGAGAAACCTATGTTTAGAATACTTGTTGTGGAAGATGATACGGAATTAAATCATTTGTTCTGTCGTACGCTGGAGAGAAACGGCTATGTTGTAAACGGAGCGCCGGATGCGGTCCGGGCATTGGAAGTGCTGGAAGATGAGGCATTTGACCTGATTATTTCCGATGTTATGATGCCGGAAATGGATGGATTTGAGTTTGTAAGACAGCTTCGGGAGGCGCAAATGACCTTGCCGATTATGATAATTACGGCAAAAAGTGATATTAAAGATAAGCAGAGCGGATTTTTATCCGGAGCGGATGACTATATGGTAAAACCGGTAGATTTGCAGGAATTGCTGCTTCGGGTGCAGGCATTGCTTCGCCGGGCAAAAAGCGTCAGTGAACGAAAGCTTTCCTTTGGAAACACAAAACTGCAGTATGATACCTGGCTGGTGGAGGATGAACAGGGAACCCAGATTCTTCCGCAGAAGGAGTTTCAGCTGCTGTTTAAATTGTTGTCCTATCCGGGCCAGATTTTTACAAGACAGCAGATTCTGGATGATATCTGGGGACCGGAAGGGTATGTGGACTCCCACACTCTGGATGTACATATCAGCCGTTTAAGAGAGCGCTTTAAGAAAAATTCGGATTTTGAGATTGTAACCATCCGGGGACTTGGTTACAGGGCGGTGAAGAAACATGGATAAAAAGAACCGGAAAGTATTGGATGAAAAGCAGTTTGGAAATTCTAAAATGCGTAATCGCCTGGCGTTCAGCTTTTTGGGCGTTTTCGCCGCATATCTTATACTGGCAATTATACTAATTTCCATCCTCATGGTGCTGGGAGTGTCCGTATCGGAATTGTCCACGCCATGGACGCTCCTGATTTTACTGACCCTGCTTTGCTTTTTTATGTCCACGGTGGCATCCTATTATTTAATGCGCAAGGTGTTTACTCCTCTGGAACAAATCAGCCGGGCAGCCGGCCGGGTGGCCGAGGGGGATTTTACTCCGGAACTTACCTACAAAGGGGAATTTGAAGAACTGGAGAATACCTTCCGAAATTTTAACCGTATGGTAAAAGAACTAAACTCGGTAGAAATTATGCGGAACGATTTTATCGCAGATGTTTCCCATGAGTTTAAAACCCCCTTGTCCGCCATCAGTGGCTATGCAACATTGTTGCAGGACCCGGAACTTTTGGAGGAGCAGAGACGGGAATATATTCAAAAAATATTCTTTCACATTGAGAAACTGAATGATCTGACGGAAAATATTTTGCGTCTGTCCAAAATGGAACATCAGCAGTTTTTAGAAACTCCGGTGTGCTTTCGCCTGGATGAGCAAATCCGCGAAGCCATCGTGCTTTTGGAACCGAAATGGAGCGTGAAAAACCTGAATTTGGAACTGGATTTGCCGGAGGTGAAATTTACCGGACACTCCAGCCTTCTGTTTCAGGTATGGACCAATCTTATTGGAAACGCAGTCAAATATACGGATGTCGGAGGCACCGTTGAGGTCCGGCTTTCGGAGGAGGCAGACCGTGTAACGGTACGGGTCCGGGATACCGGAATCGGCATGAGTGAAGAAACAAAAGCTCACATTTTTGATAAATTTTATCAGGGCGACACCTCAAGAAAGTCCCAGGGAAACGGGCTCGGACTTTCTATCTGCAAAG
>JAZQJL010000063.1:0-23520 GCA_045541595.1 Lachnospiraceae bacterium
AGTATCATTTTAAATGATGTGCATATTGGCGACAACGTAGTTATTGAAAACTGCGTAGTAGAAAGTCGCGACTCCATCAAACCAAACTCCCAGTATATCGGTGAGCCTGGCAAGGTGAAGATTGTACTGGAGAAGGAAGTAAGATACGAAATGTAGAGGGGTGGCAAACCCGACTATGATATAGGTTAGGGAAAAGGGTTAATTATATGGATGAAGAGGCGTAGGAAGATGCGCTTGAAACTTTCCAACGGCTTCGCCGTAGAAAGGTACGTTGCACCAAAACCGCCCATGAAAAACAAGCTTTTCCGGGCGGTCATGGCACAACGCCTTCCCACTGTAAACAGTGGGAAGTTCCGAGCTGGGCTGTTTTGACCTCGACTTTAAGCGATGTGTTTCAGGTGCAGTTCTAAGTGATACTATTCCGATACCGATTCATACCATATATACATAAGAAAGGGGTTTACGCAAAGTGCAGATTACAGATGTCAGAATTCGTCAGGTAGCAAAAGAAGGAAAGATGAAAGCAGTCGTTTCTATTACTCTGGATAATGAATTTGTAGTCCACGACATTAAAGTGATTGACGGTGATAAGGGGCTTTTCATTGCAATGCCGAGTAGAAAAACCGGTGAAGGAGAGTACAGAGACATTGCACATCCAATCAATTCCGGCACCCGGGATATGATTCAGAAGACCATTTTAGAGCACTATGAAAAAGCACTGGAAGAAGGTACTTTAGAGAGTGCGGAATAACCGTAGGAACGGTTAAAGTAAATAAGTAGGGGAAATACTGTACATGCTTTGCGTGTACAGTATTTTTTTCTTATGGAATTTTCCACTTGTGAAAAAAACGGGTTTGGTATATCATTACAAAGGACAGATAAATTAGTGCGATGCACAGCTTTTACTATGTAAGATACGGGAAGAGGAAGAAAAATGGGAAAATCAAAAAATAAAGGAAAAAGAGCAATGAAAATTGCAATATATCTGTTGCTGTTTACCTGGCTTGTTTTACTGGCAATTTTGGTTGCCATTTATATGTTGCGGCTGCAGGGATATGATAATTTTACGGAATGGAGAAACCGGAACCGCACTCAGGATGTATTGCAGCCGGATGTGGCAACACCGCAACCGACAAAGACGGAGGAGGTTGCAACGCCGAGTCCCCTGCCAACGAACACACCTACGCCAATGCCAACTGCGACGCCAACTGCGACACCTACGCCAACCGTAACTCCGACACCGGAGCCAACGCCGACTCCTGCACCAACGGAGCCGCCGGTAAGAACCATGGAGTTTACCGGAAATGAGCAAGTCAACCAAACACTTCGGGCAACAGCGGAGGAAATTTTTGGCATAGAGGAAGAAGTATGTTATGTAAGCTATGAAAATGGTGCTTATTTCTCTGTTGTATTTCAAAAGGGAGAAGAAATTGTTCCATTGGTATATAATTTGATTACCGGCGAATCGGTAACCGGTAGTGATTTAATTAAGGAAACCTATTTTGCGGTAATCAAGGAGCGTCTGCAGACGTATGTGGCAGAAAACTTCCCTGAAGAGGCAGAGGATGAATTTGTTTCTTACAATCAGATATATGAAGCAGAGGATTATCAGAAGTTCTGGCTAACAGAAGATAAACTGGTATTCTATTTTGATGCCAACACATTAACCGCTAATCATCCGGCATTTTCTTATAGTGCAGATTTGTCTGAAGCAAAAGCATTTTTTAAGAATAATTTGGATGGAAGTGCTAATGGTCCGTATATCCGTGACCTGGATCCTAATGCAAAAATGATTGCCATTACTTTTGATGATGGTCCTTATCCTAAGGTGGAAAATCAGCTGCTGGAACTGTTTGAAAAGTATAACGGCAGAGCTACCTTCTTTTTCCTTGGACACCGTGCGGAGGACTGGTATCCGGATTCTGCCGCAACAGTATACGCTGCCGGTCATGAAGTGGCCAGTCATACGTATTCGCATGAGCTGAACTTTGCTACGGCAAGTGCAAAAGAGGTTTGGACAGAGATTAACCGTACCAATCTGGTACTTGCGCGGTCTACCGGTTATGCACCGGATTATGTCAGATATCCGGGCGGAAGCTTTGGTAAGCGTTCCCTGCCTGTTCCGATGATTAAAGTTAACTGGAATATGGACAGTATCGATTACGCCGAAAAAAACAAGAGCAATGGTGCAGAAATCATCTTTAATCGTTTGAAGGATTCTTCCAAGCTGGGTGACGGAAGCATTGTACTGATGCATTCCATTTACCAGACCAGCTACAACGGTATTGCCATGTTTGTGGAATATGCGGTGGAGCAGGGCTATGAATTGGTAACTCTTTCCGAACTGTTCTATTACAAGGGCCTGGAGCCGAAATTTGATCAGGTATATCTGGACGGTTTGGGAACAACATCAAAGAAGAAATAAGCTAAAGGAAAATCAGAATGAAATTTGTGATAGGTTTAGGGAATCCGACGGCACAGTATGTGGGAACACGACACAACATCGGTTTTGATGCCATTACCAGACTGGCAGACGATCACCGCATCAGTGTAACGGAAAAAAAGCACAAGGCATTGTGCGGAAAAGGAATTATCGGCGGCGAAAAGGTTATTTTATTAAAGCCGCAGACATATATGAATTTAAGCGGAGAAAGTGTCCGCGACGTATTGGATTTTTATAAAGCAGGTCCGGAGGACATCATTGTGTGTTACGATGATGTCAGTTTGGCACCGGGACAGTTAAGAGTGCGTGAAAAGGGCAGTGCCGGCGGGCACAATGGCATTAAGAATATTATTGCGCATCTTGGCACGGAGCAGTTTGCCAGAGTCCGTATTGGTGTGGGCGAAAAACCGGCGGGCTGGGATCTGGCAGATTATGTGCTGGGCAGATTTCCTGCAGAGGAAGAACCTCTGATGCGGGAAGCACTGGCGGATGCAGCCAGAGCCTGTGAAATGTTTATTATGGATGAATTGTCCGCTGCCATGAACCTGTTCAACAAGAAAAAGAAGCAGGAGAACAATGAAAGCGTATCTGGAACCATTAAAGGAAATTAGTGAATATCTCGAGGTGGAAAAAGTTCTGATCCGGGGCGGGAAAGCGGCCCACGTGACCGGTTGTATTGACTCGCAGAAGTGCCACCTGATTGCCGGACTGTCGGAGCATTTTCCTGTGCGCCTGATTATTACCTACAGTGATTTAAAGGCTCAGGAACTTTGCGAGGAATACCGGTTGTATGATCAAAACGTGGTACGGTATCCCTCCAAGGATATCATCTTTTATAATGCGGATATTCATGGAAATGCCATTGTAAAAGAGCGCCTACGGGTAATAAAAAAGCTGCTTACGGGAGAACCGCTAACGGTAATTGCAGGCATTGACGGAGGGATTGACCGGCTGCTCCCTTTGGATGAAATCCGAAAAAAAATACTGCATCTTTCGGAAGCCGATATGGTGGAGGAAGAGGCTTTAATAAAGCGCCTGGTGACTCTCGGTTATGAGCGGCAGGCACAAGTAGAGCTGCCCGGCGAGTTTGCGGTCCGAGGCGGCATTATTGACGTGTTTCCGTTGACGGAAGAAGCGCCGGTACGTATTGAATTGTTTGGCGATGAAATCGATACCATCCGTATTTTTGATGTGGACAGCCAGCGTACGGTGGAGCGTATTCCGGAAATCACCCTGTTTCCTGCGGCAGAATATATTTTTACTGCCACGGACCTGAAAAAGGGCAGAGAAAAGATTCTGGAAGAAGCGAAAAAAACGGAAGAAGCACTGCGCTCCCAAATGAAAAATGAGGAGGGTATGCGTATCCGTCGGACGACGGAGGAATTTTTAGAGAATCTGGAATACTGCCCGGGGCATGCTGCCATTGATTCCTATATCACTTCTTTTTGTGATGAAACCGTGTCTTTTTTTGACTATTTTGATGAGAACGCCCTGATTGTGCTGGATGAACCGAGCCGCGTTGCGGAAAAGGGAGAAACCACTGCGCTGGAATTCAGGGAAAGCATGACCGGACGTCTGGAAAAGGGATATATTCTTCCGAGCCAGGCGGAAGTGATTTTTGACTATAAAGTCCTGATTGGAGAGCTGGAAAAGCACAGGGTGCTTTTGCTTTCCACATTGGATTACACCTTTGATTTGCTTGCGGCAAAGGTGCGGTACGATATTCCGGCAAAGAGTGTCAGCCCGTATAATTCCAATTTTGAATTGCTGGTTAAGGATCTGACTGCCTGGAAGAAAAAAGGCTACAGGACGATTGTGGTAACGTCCTCCGGCACCAGAGCGGCACGACTTGCGGAAGACTTGCGGGAATACGGTTTGCCTGCCTTTTTCAGTGATGAGAAAGAGCGGCTGGTACAAAACGGCGAGATTATGGTACTTCACGGGAACCTGCGCCGGGGCTTTGAATATCCTGCCCTGAAGTTTGTCATGATTTCCGAGACGGATATCTTTGGCGGTGAAAAGAAAAAGAAGCGGCATAAGAGAGAATACAGCGGACAAAAAATCCAAAGCTTTAACGAATTGACCTTTGGCGACTATGTGGTACATGAAGACCAGGGTGTCGGTATTTACCGCGGTATTGAAAAGATAGAAGTAGAAAAGGTCACAAAAGACTTCATAAAAATTGAGTATGGTGACGGCGGCATTTTGTATATTCCGACGACCGGTCTGGACCGGATTCAGAAGTATGCCAGTGCGGATGCGGCAAAGAAGCCAAAGTTAAATAAAATGAATTCTGCAGAGTGGAAGCGCACCAAGACCAGGGTAAAATCTGCAGTGAAGGACATGGCGGAGGAACTGGTAAAGCTCTATGCCCACCGTCAGGAACAAAACGGTTTTGCCTACGATGAGGATTCCGTATGGCAGAAGGAATTTGAAGAATTATTCCCGTATGAGGAAACAGAGGATCAGCTGCGGGCAATTGAAGATACCAAGCGGGATATGCAGAGCAAAAAGATTATGGACCGTTTGATTTGCGGCGATGTCGGTTACGGAAAGACCGAGATCGCAATTCGTGCTGCTTTTAAGGCAGTAGAAAACGGAAAACAGGTGGTAGTGCTTGTGCCGACCACAATTCTTGCACAGCAGCATTATAATACCTTTGTCAGCCGTATGATTAACTTCCCGCTAAACATCGGCATGCTGTCCAGATTCCGGACACCGGCCCAGCAAAAAGCCGTGCTGGAAGGCCTCCAAAAGGGAGAGGTGGATATTGTTATCGGTACCCACCGGGTACTTTCTTCCGATGTAAAGTTTAAAAATTTAGGACTTTTGATTGTGGATGAGGAGCAGCGGTTCGGCGTTGCCCATAAGGAAAAAATCAAGCAGATGAAGGAAAATATCGATGTTCTGACGCTGACGGCCACACCGATTCCGCGCACCCTGCATATGAGTCTTGCAGGTATCCGGGATATGTCGGTACTGGAGGAGCCGCCGGTGGACCGTATGCCGATTCAGACCTTTGTTATGGAGCATAATGACGAAATTATAAAAGAAGCCATTCACCGGGAACTGATGCGGGGTGGGCAGGTATATTATGTGTATAACCGGGTAAACGGCATCGAAGAAGTGGCAAACCAGGTGGCAAGACTTGTTCCGGAGGCGGATGTTGCTTATGCCCATGGTCAGATGAGCGAGCGGCAGCTGGAAAAAATCATGTATGAATTTATTAACGGGGAAATAGATGTGCTGATATCCACCACAATCATTGAAACCGGACTGGACATCTCCAATGCCAACACCATGATTATTGATGATGCGGATCGCATGGGTCTGTCCCAGCTGTACCAGCTGAGGGGAAGAGTGGGACGTTCCAACCGTACCTCCTATGCCTTTTTAATGTATAAACGGGATAAGATGTTAAAGGAAGTGGCGGAAACGCGCCTGCAGGCCATCCGCCAATTTACGGAATTAGGCTCCGGGTTCAAAATCGCCATGCGGGATTTGGAAATCCGCGGCGCCGGCAATCTGCTTGGTGCGGAACAGAGCGGTCATATGGAAGCGGTAGGCTATGATCTATACTGTAAGATGTTAAACGAAGCCGTGCTGGATGTGAAGGGAGAACGTCGGACGGAGGATTCCTTTGAAACCGTTATGGACATGGAAGTGGATGCGTATATTCCGGCTACCTATATCCGCAACGAGGTGCAAAAACTGGATATGTATAAACGGGTGGCATGCATCGCCTCGGAAGAAGACTGTAACGACCTTTCCGAGGAGCTGGTGGACCGATACGGCGATATTCCGCCGGCCTTTGACAGCCTTTTACAGATTGCGTTATTGAAGGCATTGTGCCATAATGTATATATTACGGAATTGAAACAGTCCCGGGGAGAAATCAAAATGTCCCTGTATCCGAGGGCACCATTAAAAACCGAATTGCTGCAGGGCTTTCTGGAACAGAGAAAAGCATACCTGAAGTTTGTATTGGAAGCAACTCCGTATTTTCTTTATACGTTGCCGAGAAAGCAAAAACCGATGACGCCAAAGGCAGAAGCGGATTGGATGTTTGGTCTGCTGAAAGGCTTTTTAACAGAACTTGCCGAATTGGTAGAGGAGAAGAAATAAGCAAGAAAACGGGGCATTTTGCTCCGCAAAACAAGGAGAATTGACATGAGTCGTAGAAGAAATAAGAAAAATTCTGTCTGGTTGAAAATCGCGTTGTTTGTAGCTGTGCTGGTGCTGGCTGCGGTGATTTTCGGACGCAGAGGCGGAGAAAAGAAGGAGGAAACGGTCTGGCAGGAAGGCAGTATGCTTCGGGTCGGAACCACCCAGGTGGATTACCGGGAAGGCATGGTTTATTTAAATGCCGTGCAGGAAGAGTATGAACAGTATTACGGCAGTGATATCTGGAAATATGCCATCGATCCTGACGGAAATACCATGGGCGAGATTATCAAAAACCAGACGCTGGAGCAGATTATTTACATTAAAGTGGTTTGCCAAAAGGCAGATGAACTGGGCATTGTGCTTTCCGAGGAAGAACTGCAGCAGGTGGATCAGCAGACGGCAGACTATATGGCGAAGCTTCAGGATTCTTCTCTGCTGTTACACGGTGTGAATGCAGACATTGTCCGCAGAATTTATTCCGACAATCTGTTGGCCAGAAAGACCTTCGAAGTAACCACCTTAAATGTGGATACGGACATCCCGGATGAGGAAGCGGCCCAGCATAAAGTGCAGACCATTGCGGTGCGGAATTTTAAGATTGACGCCACCGGAAACCGCATTTCCTATGAGGGTACCGAACTGGAAGAACTGAAGGCCCGGGTGGAATCCCTGCACCGGCAGGCTCTGGAGACGGAGGACTTCTATAAACTTGCCGCCGCCAACACGGAAGACTCCACCATGTTAGAAATTACCGGCGGTATCGGCGATTTCCCGGAAAGCTATGAGGATGCCGTACTGGCACTGAACACCGGTGAAATTTCGGAGGTTGTGGAAACTACGGACTATTATTATATCTTCTATTGTGTGACGGATTTTGATGTGGATGCAACCCACGAGAAAAAAGAAGAAATGATTGCAACCCGCCAGGAGGAAGAGTTCCAGGCCCGCTATAAGGAGTGGAGGGGAACTACCCACATTGAAGTAAACGAAGAGGTGTGGGATGCGCTGGACTACGATATGGAATCGGTGGGGTAGTTCTGCATTTAATGAAATTTGGTGCGCTATTTTTTTACGCTATGCTAATGCTACGAAAGTATGAGTTTTTATACACTTTGCATGAGTGGTTATGTTAAGTGACGTAACCGGATTGGATTCGCCCTCCATGGCTCAGCCAATCCTTTTTCAAACATCGTGTTGGAAAATTACTGAGAAGAAAGCAAAGTGTATAAAACCCTATACTTTCTTCGCAAGACGCCTATCGCAAAAAAATAGCTCACCAAATTTGATTAATCTGAGAAGTATCCCACCGAATGCGCGGTATGTGGAGGAGAGGTTGAGGATAAAGTTTTTTTGCTGATTTTCTACTATGGTTCAGGATAGATAAACTAAATTAGACTCGAATATTTATTAACCAGAAGGAGGAATATATGTGGAATAAGAAAAAGAAATTTTACAAAATGTTAGAACCTTATTTTCAACAAGGATTGGTTAGGGAAATTTATAGTTCAAATGATGCTTGTGTATTGAGTGTGGGTGAAATATATTATGTTGTTTGCCCATATCTTATTATTGATAATATACCGCTTGGATTAAAGCTTAGTCAAGACCATATCAAAGAAGTAATAGAAGACAAAGAACTTTTTGATCTAGTAATTGAAAACGTATTTAATGATTTTGACAAGAAGAAGGATATGGTTTTTCCATTTTCAAAAGGTGATCTTGAAAGTTATAAAGAATGGATTAAAGAATGTAAAACTGATGGTATAAGTGAAGTAGATTATAATTTTGAAGAGGAATTGGCTCAAATGTCTAAAGGTAAATCACGATAGAAAAGTTTTGATAAAGCGAATAATAAATTGTTGCCAATAGGGTTGAACAATACACCATTTTTGGCGTATTATTCAGATACTACATTTTGTACTAGTTAGTCTCATATCACAAAATGTTAAAGGCACTCCGAAATCAAAGGAGTGCCTTTACTTTCAATTCATTTAATCCTATCTCGGACAATTAATCTCAAAAATATCATCAATCATGTTATGCACCAGTGTTGCTTCTTTGGTTTTTGCCAGAGTGTACAATACTTCCTTGCCTTCTCTGCGGCTGACAATCAGCCCGGACTGCTTTAAGTTTCTTAAGTGATGGGACACTGCCGGAGAACTCATATCCACAGCGGTGGCAATGTCGCTGACGCATTCTTCGGTGTGGCACAGCAGCCAGAGGATGCGGAGGCGGGTGCTGTCGCAGAGCATGGAAAACACGTCGGCGGCCATGAAAAACTGTTGCTCCGTTGGAATAGAGGACATCAGGTCGGAAAGATTACCGCTGTGGTTGTGTAAATGGTCGCTCATGGTTCTATACCTCCTTTGTAATTACGGCGATGGCACAAGGCATTTTGCCGTCAATCAGTATATATTCTGCTTCCGGGTAACCGGATTTTTTGAAAAATTCTTGGTAGGTCTCGAAATTAAACTGCTGTTTAAAATCTGCGCCCAGTTTTTTAAAGATTCGGACAAAAATGTCCGGTTTTCCATTACGTTCAATGTTGATATAGGTCGGAATAATCAGGGTTCCGCCGGGCTTACAGACACGGAGCAGTTCTTCAATGGCAGAGGCCGGATAATCCAATAAATGAATGACATTGCCGGCAACAACTTTATCAAAAGAACAATTCGGACATTTCAAATCCATAATATTGGCCCGTTTCACCTGCACGTTTGAAAGGGTCTTACAGGCTTTTTTTGTTTGCACAAGCATTCCGGTGGAGTAGTCGGTGGCAATCAGCTCCCGGCACTTTTGTCCGATGGGAACGCTGAACATTCCGGCGCCGCAGGCACATTCCAAAACACGGTCGGTAGAGTCCACAAGGGCGGCTACTTCCGTCTGAACCTGTCTGTTTACTTTGCCGTTATAGATATTTTCAAACAAATTATATAAGGGTGCAACCATATCCCAAAACATAGAATCACTCCTTCGCTATTTCAAATGCAAGGCCCGCATGGAATTTAAAATGGCAATGACGCATACGCCCACGTCGGCGAAGATGGCCCACCACATGTTGGAGTAGCCGAAGGCGCTTAAGATAAGTACGAGCACTTTGATGCCAAGGGCAAAAACAATATTCTGACGGACGATGGACATGGTTCCTTTGGCAATACGGATGGCTGTTGGGAGCTTGCTTGGTTCATCGGTCATGATGACGATATCGGCAGCTTCAATGGCGGCATCGGAGCCAAGACCGCCCATGGCGATACCGATATCGGCCCGGGCAAGAACAGGAGCATCGTTGATGCCGTCGCCCACATACGCCAGGGTATGCCGGTCGGACTGTTTTTCTAACAGAATTTCTAAATGGGTAACTTTATCGGCAGGGAGCAGGTCGGTATGAACCTCATTCAAACCGAGCTTTGCTGCAATTGCTTCACCGGTGGCTTTTTTGTCGCCGGTTAACATGACGAGCTTTTTGATGCCGGACTGCTTTAACTGCCGGAGGGCGGTTACGGTATCCGGTTTTAATTCATCCTCTACGCAGATGGTGCCGGCGAAGAGGTTATCAATGGCAACATAAACGGCAGTGCCTATGGAAATTTCGGTGAGGTCCGCAGGCAGAATAATATTTTTCTCTTTCATGAGACGGAGATTTCCGGCCAAAACTTCTTTTCCTTCTACCAGGGCGCGGACACCGAAGCCGGCCAGTTCCTCTACATCGGAGATGACGGAAGCGTCTATGACGGAAGCGTATTCCTCCACGATGGAAACGGCAATCGGGTGGGAGGAGCAGCTTTCTGCTAAAGCGGTATAGCGTAATAATTCTTTGTCACTACATCCCACAGGAGTCAGTTTGGTTACTTTGAAATTTCCTTTGGTAAGGGTGCCGGTTTTATCAAAAACAAAGGCGTCGGCGGAAGAGAGGGCCTCTAAATAATTGCTTCCTTTCATGAGGATGCCCTGCTTTGCCGCACCGCCGATACCGCCGAAAAATCCTAGAGGAATGGAAATAACCAGGGCGCACGGGCAGGATACAACTAAGAAATTTAAGGCACGGTAAATCCAGTCGGAAAAATTATCTTTCAAAAGGAGCGGCGGAAGAAAGGCAAGCAGAACGGCCAGAATTACCACAACCGGAGTGTAGTAACGGGCAAAACGGGAAATGAAGTTTTCTGCTTTGGCTTTTCTGGCGGAAGCATTTTCTACCATATCAAGGATTTTGGAAACGGTGGACTCACCAAAGGTTTTGGTAACCTGAATGGTAAGGGCTCCCCGTAAATTGATGCAGCCGCTGATGGCGGAATCTCCCACGGAAACTTCTCTCGGAAGCGCTTCGCCGGTGAGGGCGGCAGTGTCCAGAGAGGAAGTACCGTCGGTAATGATACCGTCTAACGGGATTTTTTCTCCCGGCTTGACTAAAATAAACTCCCCAAGGGCAATCTTTTCAGGAGCAACTTCCGTAAGCTCTCCGTCTTTGAAAAGAGTTGCGCTGTCCGGGCGGATTTGCATCAGGGAGGAGATGGACTTTCTGGATTTACCTACGGCGTAGGCTTGGAACAGCTCACCAATCTGATACAACACCATAACCAGGACGCCTTCCGGATATTCTCCGACAAAGAAAGCACCGATGGTGGCCAGGGACATTAAAAAGTTTTCATCAAAGACCTGACCGTTTTTAATACCAAGCAGTGCCTTGCGCACAACGTCACCGCCGGCAATTACATAGGCAATGAGAAAGATAACCAGAGAAACCCACTGCTTAAACGGAAAGTCCGGTAAAAGATAAGAAACAATGCAGGCAAGGACAAAAACCGCAACGGCTATGAGAATCTTCTTTAACATTTTTTTCTGCTTTTTTGTCATGATAATCCTCCGATGCTTTAAAACAAGGTGTACATGAAAACTAGAGTTCTTCTACAGAAACATCCGGTTCCACTTTTGTAGCAATTTTTACCACGGAAGCAGTGATGGTGTCTGCAATGCGGTCTTCGAATTCTACAAAAAGCTTCTGGGCAATGAAGTTTAAGCTGGCGGATGTGACACCGTCAAGAGTTTTGATTTCAGTTTCGATTTTGTTAGCACAGTTAGCGCAACAAAGGTCTTCCATAAGGTATGTTTTTTTCATAATGATAATCCTCCATATGATTTGATTTTGATAAAACGATTAAATAATTGTTTAATTGTTGAAACGAGTATATCATGATAGTTTATTTCTGTCAACCCTGTCTTAAGGAAATCTTTAATTGTTTTTTTTGACAAAGTGTGCTATATATAGTTTCGGGCCTTTTACTTTGAGGCAGGAGGAAACTATAGTATATGAGAGAAAAATGGAATTTATTTTTTGAAAAATGGAAATTGATATGGAAAACCTTTTTCCTTAGCTGCTATTTACCGGCATTGATTTGCTATGTTTTGATAGAAATTTGCTCCAGAAGATCCATATGGAAAACCGGTCTTTTTCTGATTCAGCAACCGTTAGTATTTTTATATAATGCATTGATTATTGCAGCAACGGTATCCGTCTGCCTTTTATTCAGACGAAGAGTCTTTGTGCGGTCGGTAATTCTTTTATTATGGGTTGCCATTGGTGTAATTGACATGGTGCTGTTGTCTTTCAGGACAACTCCTTTCACGGCGGTAGATTTGGCATTAATAAAAGATGCGCTGGCAATTGCAAACCGGTATTTGTCCTGGTTCGGTGTCGTGTTGATTATTGTAGGAATTATTGCTGCCCTGGTGCTTTGCATATTTCTGTTTAAGAAGGCAAAAAGAGAGGAAGAACGTCCGGAATATAAGATAACAGTTCCGTTTTGTGCTTTGGTAATTGCATTATGCTTTGTATTGACGGATATAGGTATGGCTGTGGGACTGTTAGACCGGAACTTTGGTAACCTGGCCCAGGCATTTCATGACAATGGCCTTCCGTACTGTTTCATGAACAGTATATTAAACACGGGCATTGAACGTCCGGAGGATTATTCCGAGGAAACTATCGGTGAGCTGCTGGAAGAATTTGAGGAAGAAGAAGGAAAAGAGCTGGTTACGGGTTCTCCAAAGCCGACTACCATGCCGGAGGAACCGGAGAGAGAATACCCTAATATCATTTTTTTACAGCTGGAGTCTTTCTTTGACGTAAAATATATTAATGGCTTTTCCTGCACTGAGGATCCGATTCCGTTTTTTACGTCTTTGCGGGAAAATTATCCGAGTGGCTTCTTAGAAGTACCTTCTGTGGGCGCCGGCACGGCAAATACGGAATTTGAATGCATTACCGGAATGAATCTGGATTTATTTGGTCCCGGTGAGTATCCGTACAAAACAATTTTAAAAGAACGTACCTGTGAAAGTATGGCCTATATTTTAGATGGCCTTGGTTACTCTTCCAGTGCCATGCATAATAATGACGGTACCTTCTACGGCCGTAACAAGGTGTTTTCCAACCTGGGCTTTGACCGTTACATTTCTGTGGAATATATGGCAAAGGCAGAAGTGAATGAGCTTGGCTGGGCGAGAGATAAGGTGTTGACAGGTCAGATTATGAAGGTTTTGGCGAATACAAAGGAGCAGGACTACATTTACGCGATTTCTGTTCAGGGGCATGGTGCATATCCGGAAGAACCGCTTGTAACAGAGCAGAAGCTGGATATTACTCTGCCGGAAGAACTGGAAGAGTATTATTATCAATATCTGTATTATGTCCATCAGCTGAGGGAAATGGATCAGTTTGTAAAGGAGCTGGTGCTGAACCTATCGGTTTGCCAGGAGGACGTGGTTCTGGTAATGTACGGTGACCATTTGCCAAGTCTTAATTTATCGGAAGAATTGCTTTCCAACGGCAACCTGTTCCAGACGGAGTATGTTATTTGGAGCAACTTTGAGCTGGAGGCAGAAGATAAAAATTTGCAGTCCTATCAATTGTCCTCCAGGGTTCTTCAGGTACTTGATATTGAAGCGGGGATTATGCCGCAGTATCATATGTATCGTCAGGATGAAGAAGATTATATGGAAAAAATGCAGCTGCTGATGTACGATATGCTGTATGGCAGTATGGAGGTTTATGAAGGAATCAATACGTATGAACCGACCAACATGCAGATGGGTATAGACCCGATTCATATTCAGGACATATATATAAAAGATTCTCTGATAACGGAGGACGAACTGTTATTATACGTGTTTGGTCAGGGCTTTACGGAGTGGAGTAATATTGCAATCAACGGAGAAACGGTAGAAACGGTTTTCTTAAATAATCAGTTGCTGGCCACTACGGAATTTCCGAAAAGCAAAGACGGTATTTACCGGATTACCGTGCGGCAACAGGGAAACGACGAGTTTGTGCTGAGCGAAACAGAAATAGTAGAATATAGTTTGGAAGAATAATTGAAAGCTTCCCGGAAATCCATTAGGATGCCGGGGAGCTTTTTTACTTCATAGGAAAGTTCTTTCTCATGAAGTAAAAAATATGCAAAGTTACTGCGATAAAGCAAAAAAGCGGAAGAAAAACGCAACCGTTAGGTAGTACTTAAATGCAGATATTGGTATAGTAAAATCAAAGTTTTTATGTAATGAAGAATTACTGAGAAAAGAGTTTTGGCGGAGGTAGAAAACATGGGAACCGGTATGGCAAAAGGACCCAAGGCACCAAAGGATCCTACAAAAAAACGTTCTGTTATTTATATTATGTTAGATGATGCGATAGAGGGAAGACCTAACGAATCCGGAGGGTTTTCCGAAGTGAATTTTTTAGAAGGAAGAGTGGCGGCAAAGGTGACATCCCTGCTTCCGGAGCTGGATAAAACTTTGGCAGAGCGTTTGCAAACCTGTGAGGGATTTCGCGAAATTGTACATAGTATCGGCGTTTCCGTGAAGGCCGACAAAGAGGAGGACCGGAACAAGATTCTTTGCTTCATCCAGCAATGCAGGACGGCTACCGGCTACAACGGCACAAAATACCGGCTGGATACAGTTTGTGACGGAAGAGAATCGTTACTTGTGGTGGAAGAGGTTCCGGCGGTAGCAGAAGAAACCGTGCTGGCTTCCTTTCACTTTGAATTTCCTTCTTACTTTACCGCAAAGGTTACCATCGCTTATTACCTGAACGACGGATATGAAGTGCCGGAGCTGATTCCGGACCCTCCGGTGCGGTTTGACTCGCCGGAATACAAAGACATGATAGCACGTTCCTGTATGCAGACAGGAAATTTATATCGTATGAAAAAGGTAATTGCCAAGGCCAAGGCAGGGGAGGATGTTACCATTGCCTATATCGGTGGCTCCATCACCCAGGGAGCCGGAGCAAAGCCCATTGCCACGGAGTGTTACGCGTATCGTTCCTACGAAGCATTTAAAAAGCGTTTCGGCAAGGGCGACGGCAGCAATGTACATTTCATCAAAGCCGGTGTGGGAGGAACTTCATCGGAGCTTGGACTGACCAGATATGAGGATGATGTGCTGCGGCAGGGCCGGGTTTGTCCGGATGTGGTAGTGATTGAATTTGCGGTGAATGATGCCGGTGATGAAACCGGTGGCGTTTGCTATGAAAGTCTTGCCTTAATGGCAATGGAAGGCCCGGGAAATCCGGCAGTAGTTTTACTGTTCTCGGTGTTCATGGACGATTACAATCTGCAGGACAATTTGTCCCGGGTGGGATTTTGCTATGATTTGCCGATGGTTAGTGTGAAAAACGCGGTAACGATGCAGTTTTATGAGGATACCCCGGTAATTACCAAGCGCCAGTTTTTCTATGATTTGTATCATCCGTCCAACGACGGTCACCGGATTCAGGCAGACTGTCTGGACTATTTCTGGCAGCAGGCGGAGGAAGGAGAAACTCCGACGGAAGATGTGGATTTAGCTAGGGAAGCTGCGATTGGAAACCGCTATCGCGGGTTGAAGGCCTTTGGCCGGGAAGATGCGGCAAAGCATGCGGCGGTGAAGTGTCTGCAACCGGGTTCCTTTACAGAAACGGACCGGGTATTGCAGTGCGTGGAGCAGGATGCCAACAGCTTTACCACACCGGAGTTCCCGGATCACTGGATGTATGTGGGCAAAGGGGTGCAACAGCCTGCGGAAAGCTTCCGGATGACAATCAACTGCAAAGACTTGCTTCTGGTGTATAAAGACAGCGGCGATCCAGCCTTTGGCAGGGTGGAGGTACTGGTAGACCATCAGGTGACCCGCACCGTCAATCCTTTGGAGGTAGGCTGGACTCACTGTAATGCTGTTATTATATATTCCGGTGAAGAAGCGGCGGAGCATCAGGTGGAAATTTGCATGGCAACAGGAGAAGAACAAAAGAATTTTACGATTCTCGGCTTTGGTTATACCTTGTAAGCTGTTGTAAAAATCGTAAAAGGATGGAGTGGGTATGAAAGAAAAGCAACTGCTAAAATATCAATGGGAGTTTCAAAAGGTACCAATCAGAGACGGAGTAATACCGGAGCAGTATGAAGAAGCTGCATTTTATGAAGTGGTGGTTCCCCATGACTGGCTGATTGGTCAGGCGGAGAATTTATATGAGAATTCCGTAGGCTGGTACCGGAAAAAAATAGAACTGGAGCCTAAACCGCAGAAAAAGTATTTCCTGCGATTTGAGGGCGTATATATGGACTGCACTGTTTTTATGAACGGTTTCATGGCCGGAGAATGGAAATACGGATATACGACCTTTGAGGTGGATGTGACGGAATTTGTCCGGGTGGGTGAAAATGAACTGCTGGTGAAGGCGGTTCATCAGGCGCCGAATTCCCGCTGGTATACCGGTGCCGGAATTTACCGCCCGGTCTGGCTGATTACAAGAGAGGCGGTACATTTTGCGGCCGACGGTATTTACATTCACACGGAAAAGGAAGAACAGGGCTATCGTACGGAGCTTAGTGCAGAGGTGGTGCTTCCGGAAGGAGAAACGGCTGCAAACTACGAAGTTACTTACCGCCTGTTTGACAAAGAGCACCGCCTTGTGGCAGAAACCACGGTTCCGGCGGAGCAGACAGAAACGGATGTGTTTGTAAAAAATACAAAGGAATGGTCTGTTAAAAATCCGTATCTGTACGAACTGGAAGCGGCCCTTTATCATAAAGACGGTACTTTGAAAGACAAAGAAACCATAACCTATGGATACCGCACCCTTACCTTTACCTGTGACAAGGGATTTTTCCTAAACGGAGAGCATGTAAAGATAAACGGCGTGTGTCTGCATCATGACCTGGGCTGCCTGGGCAGTGCCATGAATAAAAATGCCCTGCGCCGTCAGTTGCAAATTATGCAGGACATGGGGGCAAACTCCATCCGAACGGCCCATAATATGCCGGCAGCGGAACTGATGGAGCTGGCAGACGAACTGGGTATCCTGATTCTTTCCGAGAGCTTTGACTGCTGGAAAAAGCCAAAGAATCTTTATGACTACGGACGCTTTTTTGAAGAGTGGGCAGAACGGGATGTGAGAAACTGGATTCGCAGAGACCGGAACCATCCAAGCGTGATTATGTGGTCCATAGGAAATGAGATTTTTGATACACATGCAGATGAACGGGGACAGGAAACCCTGCGCATGCTTATGGATTATGTGGCGGAACATGATCCAAGGGGAAATGCGGCGGTGACCTTTGGCAGTAATTTTATGCCGTGGCCGAATACCCAGAAGTGTGCGGACATTATCAAACTGATGGGATACAATTATGCGGAAAAATTGTACGAGGAGCATCATGCAGAGCATCCGGACTGGATCATTTACGGCAGTGAAACCTCCTCCATTGTACAGAGCCGTGGTGTATACCATTTTCCGATGTCAAAGGAAATTCTGGCAGATGATGATGAACAGTGTTCCAGCTTAGGTAACAGTATTACCAGCTGGGGTGCCCCAAGCATAGAGTTTTGTATTACAAAAGAAAGAGATACACAATATTCTTTGGGCCAGTATTTGTGGTCCGGCATGGACTATCTGGGAGAACCGACTCCGTATCACGGAAGAAATTCCTACTTTGGTCTGGTGGATACGGCGGGATTCCCGAAAGACGTATTTTATATGTATCAGGCAGGCTGGCATGACTATCATGACAAGCCGGTGATTCACATCTTCCCGTATTGGGATTTTAATCCGGGTCAGCTGATTGATGTACGTGTAGTCAGCAACGCGCCGGAAATTGAGTTGTTTTTAAACGGAGCATCCCAGGGAAGGGTAAAGCTGGACCATGCAACGGGAAGCAAACTGACCGGTGACTGGAAACTGGCTTATGTTCCCGGGGAACTTTATGCGGTTGCTTATGACGAAAACGGCAGAGTGATTGCAGAAGATACCAGGGACTCCTTCACAGATCCGACAGAAATCTGCCTGGAAGCGGATAAAACCGTGATTTCCGCAGACGATGAAGAGCTGGTGTTTGTAACGGTTTCCATGCGGGATGCCGACGGAAATCCGGTGGAAAATGCAAATAACCGGGTGCAGGTCAAGGTTTGCGGTGCCGGTATGTTAGCCGGTCTGGATAACGGAGACAGTACGGACAGGGACCAGTATCAGACGGAATCAAAACGGTTGTTTAGCGGGAAACTGCTGGCCATAGTCCGGAGCAACGGTGCGGCAGGAGAAATCATAATTTCCGTGTCTTCCGCAGGGCTTCCGGAGGCAGAACTAAGAATAAAGGCAGAAGGCGGGAGGAACTTTGCAAATCCGACTTTGAAAAACTTGTATAGATTGCGGGAAAATCCGGCGGATACAATCCGCGTACCGATCCGTAAAATTGAATTGGTGCCTCAGGGCCCGACGGTACTGAATGAAGATTGCAAGGTGACAAAGGTAAAAGCAAATATTTATCCGGCCAATGCGGATGTTCAGGAGCTGACCTGGCGGGTAACGGATGACGCCGGCGTAGATTCTACCTTTGCTTCCGTTCGTTGGGATAAGGACAATTCCGGGGAAGCGGTAATAGAAGTTAAGGGTGACGGCAAATTCCGCGTCCGCTGTATGTGCAAAAACGGCAGGCAGACCTACGCGCTGATTTCCGTACTGGAATATCGGTCGGAGGGTCTTGGCGTGCGGAATTTAAATCCATATGAATTTTTATCCGCGTCCTTGTTTTCTGCAACCGGCGGACAAATCGGAAACGGAAATGAGCGGGGCATTTCTACCCAGAGAGACGGTGCAAGCTGGGTGGCATATGACAACCTGGACTTTGGCGATTTCGGCTCTGATGAAGTGGAAATTCCGGTGTTTTCCTTTGGCGGTGATACGCCGTTTGTCTTCTGGGAAGGGATTCCCCACGAGGAAGGCAGCAAAATTATCGGAACAAAGGATTACACGTTGCCAAGTGTGTGGAACACCTATATTCCGGATACTTTTAAGTTAAATAAGCGCTTGCGCGGCATCACTACCTTTGCGGTGGAACTGGACCGCAAGATTCATATGAAGGGCTTCCGGTTTTTCAAACAGGAAAAAGCCTTTGCAACCCTGGCGGCGGCAGAAGCGGATACCATTTACGGGGATTCTTACAAAAAGCAGGGAAGCGCCATCTATGGTATCGGAAATAATGTGACGCTGGTGTTTGAAGGCATGAACTTTGAAGAGAATCCTGCAACGAAACTGGTGATTTGCGGCTATACGCCTCATGAAGTAAACAATATCCGGCTTCTGACCGAGTGGGAAAACGGTGAGAAGGAGCAGGAATCCCTGGAGTTTCCACATAGGGAACAGGCGGAAGAAATGGTATTTGACATTACGCCAAAGCAGGGAAAGGCGAAAGTTTCCTTTGTGTTCCTGCCGGGCAGTGCCTTTGACTTTTTGTGGTTCCGGTTTGAATAAAATTTGAATTTAGCAAAATCAGCGCAACAAATCACAACAGACGAAGAGTGTTTTTTGTCAATTTAGTGTATATTGGTTTTAAAGTACTGCAGTGATACGCTGCAGAAAGGAAAGGATGAAGGTTATGCGAAAAATAAAAGGGTTTATTGCAACTGCATTAACTGCAGCACTGTGCCTTGGCTTTATGCCCGGCCGGCCGGTGGAGGTAAAGGCAGCAGAAAACTTAATTGTCAATGGAAATTTTGAGGATGCAAACAACTTAGAAGTATGGAACGGCGGCGGACACAATGGTGGTGCCACGGTTACGGCAGAGGTTTCCGATACACCGATTGGTGATGAAAAATATATGACTTACGGTAAGATTACCGGAAGAAATTCCAACTATAACTGCTTTGCTTTTGATGTTACAAATCTGGTAGAAAAAAATCAGATTTATACTTACAGCTTCTATGTAATGCTGGATGCAACAGATTATGCGGATGCGCCGGCAGAACAGCGCAGCGTGGAAATTTCCCCGCATATGCGCGTGAATGGCGGTAACAAGTATTCCGAAGGCGTTGGCGGTACCGTAAAGCAGACGTTGGAACCGGGTGTGTGGACCAAGTTTGTAGGTACTTTTACACCGGCCTGGAACGGCGATCTGGAACTTTTGGTGCTTCGTTTCCTGGAGCAGGGAACAAACTACGGTTCCGGTTCCGGCGTGAAGGGTACGTATTATATTACCGGTGTTCAGCTTTGTGCACAGGATAAAGAGCCGGAGTTAATCCAGACCGGTATTGTAAATTTAAAAAATGCGGTAAATAAGAAGTTGGGTGCGGACGGTGATTACATTGTAGGTACTGCAATTCTTAATGAAGAACTGGGTGACGTGGAAATCATGGGCCTTGTAACCAAGCACTTCAATGGTCTTACTCTGGGTAATGAGTTGAAGCCGGATGCTATTTTTAACTATAATCTCAATAAAATTCCGGAAACGGAAACGATTACCTTTAACGGCGAAGAAATGGTGGTTCCGAAAATGGATTTTACCAGGGCAGAACGCACGTTAGACTATATCTACAAATGGAACGAACAAAATCCGGGTAAGGAAATTAAAATCCGCGGTCACGTGCTGGTATGGCATTCCCAGACTCCGGACTGGTTCTTCTGCGAGAACTATGATCCTTCCAAGGCATTGGTAAGTGCGGAAACCATGACCAAGCGTCTGGAATGGTACATTGCTTCCGTGGCAGAGCATTTTACCGGAGAAAACAGTAAGTACAAGAATATGTTCTACGCCTGGGACGTAGTAAATGAAGCAGTCAGCGACGACGGCAGCATCCGTAGCGGCAGCAGCAAATGGTGGGATGTTTACCAGAGCAATGAATTTATTATTCAGGCATTCCGCTTTGCAAACAAATATATGCCGGAAAGTGTTGATTTATATTACAACGATTACAATGAATGGTATGCAAAGAAGGTAACCGGCATTGTACAGTTAATCAAGGACATCAAGGCTACAGAGGGCACCCGTATTGACGGTATGGGTATGCAGGGTCACCACAAGGTAGGCGGTGCGTCCATAACTCAGTTTGAGGATGCGGTTCGTGCCTATGCGGAAGTGGTTGACCAGGTGCAGATTACCGAATGGGATATGAAGAACAGCTCCATTTACATTGGCACAGAACAGGGAATTCAGGAAGAATACGTTCGTCAGGCGAATGTTTATTATGAATATTATCAGGCAATCCAGAAGTTAAGAGCCGAGGGAATTAACTTTTCCGGTATGACCTTCTGGGGCGTTATTGATACCAATTCCTGGCTGCAGACTTCCAGTTCCGTAGGCGGTGGTGCTGACGGTAAAGCAACACAGCATCCGCTGTTATTTGACGGCGGATATCAGGTAAAGCCTTGCTTCTGGGCTTTCGCTGATACAGCAAGATACTTAAAGGCAGTTGGTGCAACACCGACTCCTGCACCAACCAAGGCACCGAAGGAAACCCCGGTTCCGACCGAGGCTCCGGCTTCTACCGAGGCACCGGCAGAAACCCCGGTTCCGACCAACGCGCCTGCAACCGAGGCACCGGCTTCTGAGGCTGGTGGTGTGAACGGCGGAGTTATTGCAGCGGTAGTGGCTGTGTTATTGCTTTGCGTAGGCGGCTTCGTAATTCTCAAGAAAAAAAGAGGATAATTTGTATGGACATCGTAAGAAATAAGGAGAAAAATGCCGGGTTCAGAAAGCGTGCTGCAGAACTGGTGGCTCAGATGACGCTGGAAGAAAAGGTTGGACAGACCTTAAACTGGGCACCGGGAATTGACCGTCTCGGCATAAAAAAATATAACTGGTGGAATGAAGCACTGCACGGCGTTGCCCGGGCCGGTGTGGCTACCGTATTTCCGCAGGCCATTGGTCTGGCGGCAACCTTTGACGAAGACTTTATTGAAGAAGTGGCAGATGCCATTTCCACAGAAGGCCGTGCGAAGTTTAATATGGAGCAGGCCTCTGATGATAATGATATTTACAAGGGTCTGACCTTCTGGTCCCCAAATGTCAACATTTTCCGTGATCCGCGCTGGGGCCGCGGACATGAAACCTTTGGTGAGGACCCGTATCTTACCTCTCGTCTGGGTGTACGCTTTGTCCAGGGCTTACAGGGACATGACGAAAATTACTTAAAGGCTGCGGCGTGTGCGAAACATTTTGCGGTACACAGCGGTCCGGAGGCAATCCGTCACAGCTTTGATGCGGTGGCTTCCAAGCAGGACATGAGAGAAACCTACCTGCCGGCATTCAAGGCCTGCGTACAGGAAGGCAAGGTGGAAGCGGTCATGGGTGCTTACAACCGTACCAACGGCGATCCTTGCTGCGGACACAAAGAATTATTACAGGATATTTTAAGAGATGAGTGGGGCTTTGAAGGCCATGTAGTCAGCGACTGCTGGGCCATTAAGGATTTCCATGAAGGACATATGGTAACCAAAACACCGGTGGAATCCGTATCTATGGCCATGAATAATGGCTGTGACTTAAACTGCGGCAACCTGTTCCATTACTTAAAGCAGGCGGTGGAAGAGGGCAGGGTTTCCGAGCAGCGTCTGGATGAAGCGCTGGTCAACCTGTTCACCACCAGAATGAAGCTGGGCGTATTTGATAAGCTGGAAGATAACAAATTCAACAATATTCCGTATTCCGTGGTAGACAGTAAGCCAATGCGTGAATTAAACCGCAAGGCGGCAGAAAAGTGTGTGGTTCTGTTAAAGAATGAGGGTAACCTTCTTCCGCTTGACAAGTCTAACATTAAGACGGTAGGTGTTATCGGACCAAATGCCAACAGCCGTGCGGCTCTGGTAGGTAATTATGAAGGTACCGCGTCCCGGTATGTAACCGTGCTGGAAGGCTTACAGGATTACCTTGGAGAAGACATCCGCGTCATGACCTCCGAGGGCTGTCATCTGTGCCATGACAAGGTGCAGGGCCTCGGCGACGTGAACGACCGTCTTTCTGAGGTGCGGGGCGTATGCAAGGAAAGTGACATTGTGATTGCCTGCATGGGTCTGGATGCAACACTGGAAGGCGAAGAGGGCGATACCGGTAATGCTGCCGCTTCCGGTGATAAGATGGATCTGCTGCTGCCCGCACCCCAGCGGGTGCTGATGGACAAGGTTCTGGGTTTGGGTAAGCCCACCGTTTTCCTGCTGATGGCCGGCAGCGCGATTGATATTTCCGCGGCACAGGAAAAGGCCAATGCCATCCTGCTGACCTGGTACCCCGGTGCCGGCGGCGGCAAGGCGGTAGCCGATCTGCTCTTCGGCGTTGCCTCTCCCTCCGGTAAACTGCCGGTAACCTTCTATTGCAACGAAGCACTTTCTGAAATGCCCGATTTTACGGATTATTCCATGAAAAACCGGACATATCGTTACTATACAGGCAAACCCCTCTATCCCTTCGGCTACGGTCTGACCTATGGTGATGTGGAGATTACCGGCTTGAGTGCAGACCGGAACTGCGCATACGTTACGGTGGAAAACCGTGGCCGTGCCACGGAAGACGTGGTACAGCTGTACATAAAGGATGAAGATTCTGCCTACGCACCGGAAAATCCCGTTCTTTGCGGTTTCCTGCGGGTGGCGCTTGAAAAAGATGAAGCCA
>JAZQJL010000064.1:0-6169 GCA_045541595.1 Lachnospiraceae bacterium
CAATTATCGCTCAGACCCTAGGAGTTCCTGAAACTGTTATTGCCCTTACTTTTGTAGCACTGGGAACCTCTCTTCCAGAACTTGTTACCACCATCACTTCCTTAAAGAAGGGCCGTGCTTCCCTTGGTATCGGTAACGTTATCGGTGCGAATGTATTTAACCTGGTACTGGTTTCCGGTGTTGCCGTACCACTTGCTCCGTTTGAAGTGCCTGTAGGTAAAACCTTCTTTGGCATCAATTCTTCCTTAATTTTGGACATTCCGCTGATGCTGGTGGTTATGCTGTTACTTACCGTTCCGGCGTTAATAAAGAAAAAATTAGGCCGTTGGCAGGGTATCACACTGCTTTGCATTTATGCAGCATTCTGTGTGAGTCAGTTCTTCCTGTAAAAAACAAAAACCTCATCCCTTGCAGATTCCCCTTATTAGGAACTGCTCCGGGATGAGGTTTTTTATGTCCTGTGAACTGCCGGCAGGTTTTACGAATTGATGTTGGCGGTTTCCAAACAGTAACCTGTTACTCCTCTTTATCTAAATAATAATAAAACACCTTTTTCATATCCTCATCTGACATAAACGGATACATTGCATCCAGATTCATTTCTCTTTTACCAGCAATAACATCCTCCACAATTTCATGCATCACTCTTCCTGAAATAAACGGAAGAAATCTTCCGTAATCTTTTCCGGATTCCACTGTTTCTAAAAACATTTTGTCAATCACTGCGGTACTCATGAATGGAAACAGATCATTTAACCGGAACCCTTTCCATTCCTCTGCCTCACTTTCCAATACTTTTTTAGCAATCAGATCAATTTCTTCTGTTCCTAAAAAAGGCAACATCTTTTTTAATTCATGATTCATAATTTTCCTCACTTTCCGCTATAAATCCCTCGCATTTTTCTTTCTAAAAAAGTTCAAATTATTACGCATAAATACCTGTTCCGATGTAGATAACCTGTCATACAAGGCGGCATCAATGTTTTCGCCCTTGCGCTTAATGGAACTTAATACCTGCATCCTCTCCTCCGACGAAAACTGCCAGAATACTTCCGGCAAATCCACCTTTAATTCGCCGTCACAAATTCGACGGACAATATATTCCCGGTTATGACCCCGAAAAAGATTCTGCGGGTTCGGTTCTTCATTCAAACACAGCAATTCTTCAAAGGACACCCCGAATAATCTGGTTAACGTAATCAGATTGTCAATGGTAGGCACTGCCTGTCCCAGTTCCCAACGGGATACTGCCTGTCTGCTTACGTAAAGAAGTTCTGCCAGCTGGTCCTGATGATACTTGTTTTTTATGCGATATTCCTGTATCTTTTTTCCCACGGCAATACAGTCTAACATGTCTTCTCCTTTCTGCTTTGCGGCTGTTGTTTGAAACGTTTCTGTGATAAGCATACACTGTTTTTAAAAATAAGTCACGCAATTTGAAATTGCAAAACAAGGTTACTGTTTGAAAATCCGAACAGTAACCTTGTTTTTTTACATATCAAATAAATCTGCATGTGTTCCGGTATCAACTAAGGTCAATACCAATATATCATCTTCCTTCAGATACATTAACAGCCAATCCGGCTGAATATGACATTCCCTGAAACCTTTATATTTTCCTTTTAGTTCATGGTCATGATATTTTTCTTCTAATAGAATTCCGTTCTGTAGTTTTTCTACAACTTCATCCAACAGTTTAATATTTAACCCTCTTTTCTTGGCAAGTTTCAATGACTTTTTAAACTTACTGGTAAATACTAAATCATACCTCTTCATCCAGTTCCTCCAGTATCTCAGAAAAACTGCTGTATTTTCTTACATTCGGATCCCTGCTAATCCTTTTAGCCTCTTCCATAGCCTCTAAAACCTCCGGCTTATACTTTGGAAGTTCCACCGCAAACGGAAGACCATTCTTCAAAATACACTGCTTTAAAAAAATATTAATTGCACCAGACATATCCATACCGAGCTGAGCAAATAATTCTACCGCTCTTTTCTTTACATCTTCATCAATTCTTATCTGTGTTGGTACAGTTGCCATTTTAACCACACTCCTTAAAATATAATAAAATACTATACTTTAGTATCTCTCTTCCCCTTTATTATATTCGTTTTGATTTACGTTGTCAATCATTTGTATTGTTTTTACGTGTTGTTAATAGTCAAAAAATATTCTGCTTGAAATCCAATAATCAGCATGTTAAACTCAGCTCATATATCACATCATACTCTGGAGGTCTTATGAAAAAACTATATGATAAGTTTCCCATCTTAGTCGGACTGATACTGGGCATGGGAATTAGTATCTGCTTTATCCTGTTTGAATATTTTTTGGTCACAACTGGAATTTCCGAATGCGGTGTTATTGTAGACTCCTGTCTGCGAATCATCACAGGCATCTTAACTCTCATACTATTAAAAGTAATATACAAAAATATATTTGGCAAGCTGTTCACTACCCGACCACCTAAAAGTACTTGGTTGTACTGTATCCCAATGTTCTTATACCTTCTCATACAATTTTTACATCTTCCTACTGCAGAAAGTCTCACAACTGCCTACATTTCCGGCTTTTTGTGGTCTTGTCTGCAACAAATCGGAACCGGCTTTTGGGAAGAGGCTGCTTCCAAAGGTATTTTAATGAGTGGAATGTTAGCCAAATGGAAAGCTTCTGCAAAAGGCAGGCTTGCAATGGTATTTCTTACCGGTTTATGCTTCGGAGCAACACATATTCTGAATTTTCTGTTTGGAAGTGACATAATTTCCTGTCTATGGCAAGCTTTATATTCCAGTGCTTTTGGAATATTTGTTGCAGCAATTTATCTACACTCCGGAAATCTTGTACTATGCATGGTAATACATACCGTATGGGATATTTTAATCCGTATTCCGAACTATTTCTGCGAAAATATACAGTATGGACTGCTGACAGATATTATTTATACAACGGAAGATATTTTAGAATTAGGAATCTTTCCAATTGTGGCGATTGTGATTTGTGTGAAATATAAGGGAAACAAGAATTTTGAAGTATCTTCCGAAGTTACTGAAACAAACTAAATGCCCAAAAATAACAAGGTTACTGTTTAAACCGCCAAATATATTCATAAAACCTGCCGCCAATGGCATCAGCCGTTGCTTCGCAACTACCGTTTTATTCATATATATTTGGCGGTTTCTTTTTCAAATTAAAAAGAGAAGCTTTATCTTAGAACAACAAAGTTGTCCCAGATAAAGCTTCTCTTTTCAATTTTCAAACGGTAACCTTGTTAATTACTTAAAGTACTCTACACCACTCTCGAAGATTCTCTGGTTCTGCTCACCATAAATATTGAGAGCAACACCGTCACCGCGACGTTCGGAGTGAGCCATCTTACCAAGTACACGACCATCCGGGCTGGTGATACCTTCGATTGCCCAGTAGGAAGCGTTTGGATTGAAGTCTTCGTCCATGGTTGGATTGCCGGCAAGGTCAACGTACTGAGTCGCAATCTGGCCGTTAGCAGCTAACTTTTCTAACCATTCCTTGCTTGCTACGAAACGTCCTTCACCGTGGGAAGCAGGGATAGCGTAAACGCCGCCAAGCTCTGCCTTCATAAGCCATGGGGACTTATTTGTAACAACCTTAGTATAAACGGACTTGGAAATGTGGCGTCCGATGTTGTTTCTTGTTAAGGTTGGGGAATCATCCTTCTGCGGAGTGATTTCGCCGTATGGCACCAGACCAAGCTTAATGATAGCCTGGAAACCATTACAAATACCAAGGGCAAGACCGTCTCTTTCCTTAAGAAGGCTGTTTACTGCATCGGTAATCTTTGCATTCTGGAACGCAGTTGCAATGAACTTACCGGAGCCGTCCGGTTCGTCACCGGCGGAGAAGCCGCCAGGGAACATGAGAATCTGAGCTTCCTTGATAGCCTTTTCGAAAGCAAGTACGGATTCTCTGATGTCTGCTTCATTTCTATTCTTGAATACCACAGTATTTACGTTTGCGCCTGCTGCTTCGAAAGCACGAAGGGTATCGTATTCACAGTTGGTACCCGGGAATACCGGAATAAATACGGTAGGCTTAGCAATCTTGTTCTTTGCTGTGTAGATGGTCTTTGCATCAAAGAGTACCTTCGGAGCTTCAGTTTCCTTCACCTTGGAACGTGTTGGGAATACTCTCTCTAAGGTATCGGTCCATGCTGCAATTGCATCGTCCATGGAAACCTTTGCACTGCCATAAGCAAATACAGGCTCTTCTGTTACTTCACCTACTACATAATAATTTACGCCTGCTGCGTCAAGCTTAGCCACATCGGAAACTTCTGCCAGGATTTCACCGTAAGCAGGAGCAAATAATGCTTCTTCGGAAGTGCAACCTGCACAGATTTTTGCGCCCAGCTTATTACCAAAGCCCATCTTGCTGACTGCCTCTGCAATACCCTTTGCGCCAAGAGCGTACATGGAAGCAATAGCGCCCTCTCTTGCAAGAGCGGTAATCTTTTTCATCTGAGCCATGAAGTCTTCGTAATCCGGTAAGCTGTAAGCATCCTTCTTCATACCAAACTTCACAATCTTGTTGCCGGCCTTCTTAAATTCACCGGTAATAACATCGCCGGTCTTTGCAATATCTACGGCAAAGGAAACTAATGTAGGCGGAACATCGATATCCTGGAAAGTACCGGACATACTGTCCTTACCGCCGATGGAAGGAAGACCGAGCTTCATCTGAACTTCATAAGCACCAAGAAGTGCAGCGAGAGGCTCACCCCAACGCTTAGGGTCATTACCCAAACGACGGAAGTATTCCTGGAAAGTGAAACGGATCTTTGTATGGTCACCGCCTGCTGCCACAATCTTGGCAACGGAGGAAATTACTGCATATGCTGCACCGTGGTATGGGCTCCAGCTGGATAAATATGGATCGAAGCCATAGCTCATCATGGTTACGGTGTCACACTTGCCACGGAGAACCGGAAGCTTAGCCACCATAGTCTGTACCGGTGTTAACTGATACTTACCGCCATATGGCATGGTAACGGTAGATGCACCGATGGAGGAGTCGAACATTTCAACTAAGCCCTTCTTAGAGCAGGAGTTGAGGTCAGCAAGCATTGCAAGCCATTCCTTCTCGATACCTTCCTTGCCTGCCAGAACGCCTTCGTTCTTTGCCAGCTTCTTATTGGTACGTGCTGCTGCATAGTCAGCACCCTTGTTGAAGTAATTATCTTCTGCCTTTGGCATTGTAACAACTGCAGTTGTTTCCTGATGAGCACCGTTGGTGTCCAGGAACTTTCTTGCAATGTTAACGATTTCCTTGCCTCTCCAGGAGAGAACCAGTCTCTTTTCTTCTGTCACTTCTGCTACAGCAACTGCCTCTAAGTTTTCTTCTGCTGCAAAGTTAAGCATAGCATCAACGTCCTTAGCAGCCACTACGATTGCCATACGCTCCTGGGATTCGGAGATAGCAAGCTCAGTACCGTCAAGACCTGCATACTTCTTCGGAACCTTATCAAGGTCTACTCTAAGACCGTCAGCAAGCTCACCGATGGCAACGGAAACACCGCCGGCACCAAAGTCGTTACACTTCTTGATTAACTTGGTAACTTCTTCTCTACGGAATAATCTCTGCAACTTACGCTCAGTAGGAGCATTACCCTTCTGAACCTCTGCGCCACAGGTGTTGATGGATTCTGTGGTATGAGCCTTGGAGGAGCCTGTTGCACCGCCACAGCCGTCACGACCGGTACGTCCACCCATTAAGATGATGATATCGCCCGGATCGGAGTTTTCTCTAATTACATTTCTTCTTGGAGCGGCACCCATAACAGCACCGATTTCCAGTCTCTTTGCTACATAGTTTGGATGATAAATTTCATCAACAAGACCTGTTGCCAAACCAATCTGGTTACCATAAGAACTATAACCGTTAGCAGCACCGGTAACAATCTTTCTCTGAGGAAGCTTACCGCCAAGAGTATCTTTAATTGCTACCGTTGGGTCAGCTGCACCGGTAACACGCATTGCCTGATATACATAACCACGGCCGCTCAGTGGGTCACGGATAGCACCGCCAAGGCAGGTAGCCGCACCACCGAAAGGCTCGATTTCGGTTGGATGATTGTGGGTTTCGTTCTTGAAGAATACTAACCACTCTTCGGTCTTGCCGTCGATTTCTACAGGC
>JAZQJL010000065.1:0-8372 GCA_045541595.1 Lachnospiraceae bacterium
TTGTTCGGCTCCTACGGCTGGGGCGACGGTGAGTGGATGCGCGACTGGGAGACCCGCATGAAAAATGCAGGAGCAGAGCTGGTTGGCGGTGCCGGTGTAATGTGTAATGAAGCGCCGGATAAGGATGCAGTGGCAGCCTGCAAGGCATTGGGAGCACAGTTGGTGCAGTAAACAAAGAATTTATCACGGTAAATGGATAAAAAATCTTGACAAAAACAGCCCGATTGCATAGAATATAGTAAATGCAAAAAGGCGAAGAACGGAAAGAGTAGCATTGTTTCAGGTAGCAGAGAGGGAACGTCACCGGCTGAAAGCGTTCCTGACCAATAACATGTGAAGTGCGTCCGGGAGCTGATAAAGGGAACGCTTGTTAATAAGCAACTATCTTTATCCGGAAAACAGCCGTTATCTGTTGTTGAGGTGGAATTGTGCAAGGCACAGTTCAATTAGAGTGGAACCGCGGATTAAACCGTCTCTATCTTTGGATAGAGGCGGTTTTCTTTGCCTTATAGGAAAGTTCTTTCAATAAGTTAGCAGGAGGTTGAACATGGGTTTAATTTCGTATGTGAAGGAAGAAATGCAGGTAATCATGGAACGTGATGCTGCCATAAAAACACCAATGGAAGTCTTTTTATATCCAAGTTTTAAAGCGATTTTGAGACATCGTGTGGCACACTGGATGTATAAGCATAAGATGTATTTTCTGGCCCGCTGGTATTCCCAGAAAACAGTGCGGAAAACGGGAATAGAGATTCATCCCGGGGCTACCATCGGAAAGGGACTGTTTATTGACCATGGTAACGGTGTTATTATCGGGGAAACCGCCATTATCGGCGATAATGTAACCCTGTATCAGGGAGTGACCCTGGGCGGTACCGGCAAGGAGCAGGGAAAGCGTCATCCGACCATCGGAAATAATGTGATGATCAGTGCCGGAGCCAAGGTGCTGGGTTCCTTTACGGTCGGAGAAAATTCCAAAATCGGTGCAGGCTCCGTGGTGATTTCCGAGGTGCCGCCAAACTGTACGGTAGTCGGTGTTCCCGGACGTATCGTAAAGCGTGATAATTTACGTGTTCCGCGGGAGGATATGGATCAGGTGCATCTGCCGGACCCTCTGAAGAACGATATCGATTCCCTGAAGAAGGAAAACGAGCGTTTGTCCAAGTTAATTGATGTGTTGCTAAAAAACTGTCCGGAATAAATGATGGAAAAAACAAGAAGGAGAGAAAAGGATATGGAAAACAAAGTTTATTTATTTAACACACTCACAAGAAAAGTGGAAAATCTGATTCCGAATGTGGAAGGAAAAATCAATATGTACACCTGCGGACCTACCGTGTACCATTTCGCCCATATCGGAAACTTGCGCTGCTATATTATGGAAGACATTTTAGAAAAGACTCTGCGCTATGTGGGATATGATGTAAAACGTGTTATGAACATTACCGATGTGGGTCACTTATCCAGCGACGCAGACACCGGTGAAGACAAGATGTTAAAGGGTGCAAAACGTGAAAACAAGACAGTTATGGAAATCGCAAAATTCTACACGGATGCGTTTTTTGCGGATTGCGAAAAGTTAAATATCAAGCGCCCGGATGTGGTGGAACCTGCCACCAACTGTATCGATAACTTTATCGAAATGGTGGAGAAACTTTTGGAAAAGGATTATGCTTATGTAGCAGGAGGCAACGTATATTTTGACACCTCGAAGCTGAAAGAATATTACGTGTTCTCCAGCCAGGCAGAGCAGGAACTGATGACCGCGGTCCGGGATGATGTAAGCGAGGATGAAAATAAGAGAAACAAGAGCGATTTCGTGCTTTGGTTCACTAAGTCCAAGTTTGATAATCAGGAATTAAAGTGGGATAGCCCATGGGGTGTGGGATATCCGGGCTGGCACATTGAGTGCTCCTGCATCAGTATGAAGCATCTGGGTGAATATATGGATATTCACTGCGGCGGTATCGATAACATCTTCCCGCATCATACCAACGAAATTGCCCAGAGTGAAGCGTATCTTGGCCATAAGTGGTGCAACTACTGGTTCCATGAGCATCATTTGACGGAAAAGGGTAACCAGAAGATGAGTAAGTCCAATGGTGAATTTTTAACAGTTTCTCTGTTGGAGCAGAAAGGCTATAAGCCGATTGTATACCGTTTCTTCTGTCTGCAGTCCCATTACCGTAAGCCGTTGGAATTTTCCTATGAGGTTTTGGAAAATGTGGGAGTGGCTTATGAAAAGCTTCACAAAAAGGTGCTGGAGTTAAAGAATGACGGCGCCGTAGATGAAGCAAAATTTGCAGAATACCGTACCAAATTCGAGGAAGTACTAAGCAATGATATGAATACTTCCATGGCAATTACCATCATTTACGATGTGCTTCGTGATGAAATGAACGATGCCACAAAGAAGGCGCTGATTACAAGCTTTGATGAGGTGCTTTCCCTTGACCTTACCGTAGCCGAAGAGGTAGCTGCAGTGGATGCAGAACTGGAAGCTTTCGTTCTGGCAAAGATTGAAGAACGTAAAGCGGCCAAGAAGGAAAAGGATTTCGCCAAGGCAGATGCCATCCGTGCGGAATTGTTGGAAAAGGGTGTACAGATCAAGGATACCAGAGAGGGAACTGTCTGGGAACTTGTGTAAAAGGCGGCGCTGTTATGGAAAAAGCAATAAAAAACACATTTCATATTCAGGAAATCAATGCAGACCAGTATTCGCCGCTTACTCTGGCATACATGGGAGACTGCGCTTACGAGATAGTTATCCGCACCTTACTGGTTCACAAAGGAAATACCCACGTGGACCGGCTAAATAAGCGGGCCAGTAATCTTGCCAAGGCGGCAACCCAGTCACGGATTATCGGAGAAATACAGGAGCAATTGACGGAAGAGGAAATGGCAATATACAAAAGAGGCAGAAATGCCAAATCCTATACCAGTGCAAAGAATGCAAGTATTAACGATTATCGTCGCGCCACAGGGTTTGAAGCGTTGATTGGCTGGCTCTATTTAAAGGGCGAATTTGAACGTATGACGGAACTGATCCGGCTGGGGTTTGAAGCCATCGGTGCGGATATTTTAGAGAGTAAAGAGGAGTAAGTATGGAGTCCGAAAAGAGAGAAATCAAAGTAGAAGAAACAAAAATTGAAGGAAGAAACGCGGTAATTGAAGCATTTCGTTCCGGCAAAACAATTGACAAACTGTTTTTGCTGGATGGCTGTCAGGACGGTCCGATTAAAACAATTTTAAGAGAAGCTAAAAAGGGTGATACCATTATCAATTTTGTGTCCAAGGAGCGCCTGGACCAGATTTCCGACACAGGAAAACATCAGGGGGCCATTGCCTATGCCGCAGCCTATGAGTATTCTGAAGTAGAGGACATGCTGGCTTTAGCAAGAGAGCGGGGAGAAGCACCGTTTTTGATTCTTTTGGACGGAATTGAGGACCCGCATAATTTGGGTGCCATCATCCGTACCGCCAATCAGGCGGGAGCTCATGGTGTCATTATTCCAAAACGCCGTGCGGTAGGTTTAACCGCCACAGTAGCAAGAACTTCCGCGGGAGCCTTAAATTACACTCCGGTGGCAAAGGTAAACAATCTGGTGCAGACCATGGAAGAACTGAAAAAAGAAGGCCTGTGGTTTGTTTGTGCCGACATGGATGGTGAGGTTATGTACCGCCAGAACCTGACCGGACCAATCGGTCTTGTCATCGGTAACGAGGGTGAGGGTGTCAGCCGCCTGGTAAAAGAAACCTGCGACTTTACTGCCAGCATTCCGATGAAAGGACAGATTGACTCCCTGAATGCTTCAGTGGCGATGGGTGTGCTTGCCTATGAAATCGTAAGACAGCGGATGAAATAATGTAGAATATTGATGTAAATGACTACGGGAAAGGAGGGCGTGCCGGTGAACCACTATGAAACAAGAACAGATGAAAGTCTGGTGGAAGCAATTCTCTCAGGGGATTCGGAAGCTATGGATTTTCTGATGAACAAATATAAAAATCTGGTGCGTAGCCGGGCACGCACTCTTTTTCTGGTGGGTGCGGATAAAGAAGATTTGATTCAGGAAGGAATGATCGGACTCTATAAGGCAATCCGGGATTTTAATACAGAGAAGAGCAGTTCTTTCCGGAATTTTGCGGAGCTTTGCATTAACCGGCAGATGTACAGTGCCATAAAAGGGTCTAATACAAAGAAGAACCAACCGTTGAATAACTACATTTCTATTGACAGCATGGAGAATCCGGAGGGTCAGGAAAGCCCGATAGAACAGATGCTTGGAATAAATTTTGAAAAAAATAAAAATCCTGAGCAATTAGTTATTGACAAAGAGAGTGCTGATGTGTTAGAATATACACTCGTAGGGCATTTGAGCGAGATGGAAAAGAAAGTCCTTCAGTTTTACATGAAAGACATGAATTACAGCCAAATCGCAGCGGCACTTGGCAAAGAGCCAAAGGCAGTAGACAACGCACTGCAACGAATTAAAAAGAAGCTTAGTCAGGTTCTTTCCGAACTGCAATAAGCAAAATGCTTCCGTGGCACAGCTGGTAGCGCGCATCCTTGGTAAGGATGAGGTCGGCGGTTCAAGTCCGCTCGGAAGCTTTTATTAACCCCTGAAAGCTGGTTGCTTTCAGGGGTTTTTTGTTGCATAAATGAAAAAACTTTTTTATAATTTTCACACATCTAGTGGAAAAATATTAGAAAATGTGGTATGCTAATACTAAGTATAGTTTTACATAGGAGGATAACAGATGAAGCAGCTTAGTTTATTAACAAAAATTATGTTTTGTATAGTAGCCGTTCTTTTGGTAATTACCGTGGTTCTCGGCGTTATGACCGCGATTAAAGATAGTAAAGAAAAAAAGGAAAATAAACAGGAGATTTCCAGTACTACGGTAACACCGATTCCGACACCGTCTGCGGCGCCAACCGGCGAGGCAGAGGCTACGGAAACACCGGCACCTACAGAAACACCAACACCGGCACCTACAGAGGCACCGGTAGCATCCGGCGGTCACAAGATTGTTCTGGATCCGGGTCAGCAAAAGAGCCAGATGTCAGAAACAGAGCCAATCGGTCCGGGAGCAACGGATACCGCTGCTAAGATGTCCTATGGTGCTACCAGCGTTACTACAGGAAAGCGGGAATACGAGTGGAGCCTGTTGTTCACACAGCGGTTAAAGGCTGAATTGGAAGCAAGGGGCTATGAGGTATTACTTACCAGAGAAGACGGTGATGTAAAAATCAGTAATGCAGAACGTGCCAAGTTTGCTAATGAAAACGGGGCAGAACTTTACTTGAGTATTCAGGCAGATGCCGCATCCAATAAAGATGCCAACGGTATTTATACGCAGATTCCGTCGGCAAGCAATCCGTATGTGGGTGCACTGGCTGAAGATTGTAAACGTCTGGCAACAGAGATTCAGAATAACTTAATTGCGGAAACCGGTGCAAGAGACCGTGGTGTCCAAAATAACGATAAAGTAACGGCCCTGAACTACAGCAAGGCTCCGGCAGCGGTGCTTCAGTTAGGTTTCATGTCCAACCGTGATGAGGATACCAATCTTTGGTCAGAAGGCTATCAGAATAAGATGATTAAAGCAATCTGTGACGCCATTGATACATACTTCCAAAACTAGGAGTAAAAATTCTCTGCCCGCATATGCGGGCGGGCATTTTGCTTCGCAAAACGGAGGAGGATTCGTATGAGAAACATTCAGTTGATTATTGAATATGACGGTTCCCGGTATGACGGCTGGCAGAAGGCGGTAACCTCCGCCAAAAATGCCGCATCCCTAAAGGGCGGAGCCATACAGGAAAAAATAGAAGAGGTTCTATCCAAAATGGAGGAAACACCGGTGGAACTGATCGGAGCCATCCGTACAGAAGCCGGAGTTCACGCGTATCGTCAGGTGGCAAATTTTCGTACGGAGTCTAAAAAGAAAACCTATGAAATCAAGCAGTATTTGAACCGCTATTTGCCAAGGGATATTGCAGTGCTGGAAGCTCTGGAGGTAAATGACCGTTTTCATGCGGCATTTAATGCCAAAGCATTTGTGTTTGAATATCACATCACCATTGGAGAAGTGCCTTCCGTATTTGACCGTAAATATAATTATTACTGCTTTAAGCGGCCGGATATGGCGGCCATGAAAGCGGCGGCTAAGGAGCTTATGGGAACCCATGACTTCAAAGCTTTTTCCGATAATAAACGTATGAAAAAGTCCACGGTCCGCACAATACAGAATATCGATATTTACGGTGATGAAACAGAAATTACCATTACCGTTACCGGGGATGATTTCTGGCCGAACATGGTCAGAAACCTGGTCGGAACCATTTTGGATGCCGGTCTTTCTGAACTGGCAGCAAAAGATATTCCGGATATTATCGCTTCCGGTGACAGAGAACGCATCGGACGTGCGGTGGAACCAAAGGGATTGTTCCTTGCAGACGTGAAATATGCATAACTAAAATAATGGAGGCTGTTATGGCAAAGCACAGAATTGTTGTAAAATGTGTAGTAAATTACGGAAGTGAATATTTATTGCTGAAAAAGTGGTATGACGACCGTATCGATGATCCGTTCCAGTGGGAATTTGCCGGTGGTGAGGTGGAATTCGGAGAATCTCCGGAACGTGCCGCAGAGCGCATTGTGACAGAATCCACAGGACTTACGGCAGAAGCTGCAAAGCCTTTATACACCTGGCAATACACTATCGGTGAAGAATCCAACATCGGAATCTGCTATCTGCTGTATGCCCACGATATGGACACCGTAATTTCAGAAGAATATACCGAAGTGGTATGGGTGGACCGGTTTGGGTTTGCCGACTATATCCAAAATAAAAATCTGTTGCGAGATATTGAGCGGGCGGATTTATAGCAGAAAGGAAATAAAAACATGAGTATGTTGATTCGAGGCGGCCACCTGGTGGATCCGGCGGCCGGACGGGACGGAATCTACGATATATTGGTTAAAGACGGTATAGTAGCAGCACTGACAGAATGGACAGAGGGAGAAGCTCCTTCCCGGCAGGAAGAAGCCGATGAGGTAATCGACGCATCCGGAAAATATGTTATGCCGGGCTTTATTGATTTACATGTGCACCTGCGGGAACCGGGCCTGGAATATAAAGAAACCATCGCTACCGGTGCAATGGCGGCAGCGGCAGGCGGTTTCACCAGTGTGTGCCCGATGCCGAATACAAAACCATCCACAGATTCTCCGGAAAAAATCCGGGCAATCTTAGAAAAAGCAAAAAGTGATGCCAAAATACACATCCTTCCGATAGGAGCTATTTCCATCGGACAGGAAGGAAAAGTACTGGCAGATATTAAAGGTATGGCAGAGGCCGGTGCAGTCGCTTTCAGCGAAGACGGAAAGTCTGTTATGAACTCCGCATTGTATGCAGATGGCTTAAAGCTGGCAGCAGAGGCGGGAGTACCTGTATTTGCCCACTGTGAAGACATTGATCTTGTCCGGGGCGGTGTTATGAATGCCGGCAAACGGGCAAAGGAACTGGGCTTGCCGGGCATTACCAATGCGGTAGAAGACATTATTACTGCCAGGGATATTTTCCTGGCAAGAGAAACCGGCGTTAAGCTTCATCTGTGTCATTGTTCTACCAAAGACAGCGTTAAGATGATTGCTATGGCAAAGGCAGAAGGACTGCCGGTCAGCGGAGAAACCGGTCCCCATTATTTCACTATGATTGACGAAGAAATTCCGGAAGACTGGGGCAATTATAAAATGAACCCGCCGCTTCGCGGAAAAGAAGACAAAGAAGCTTTAATCAAAGCGCTGCAGGACAATGTGCTGGAGGCAATTGCCACCGACCATGCGCCTCATTCCAAGGAGGAAAAGGAGCAGTCCATGCTAAAAGCACCGTTTGGCATTGTGGGCTCAGAAACCGCTTATGCGTTAACGGTAACAGAACTGGTCCGCAAAGGCAAACTTACCATGAACCGGTTGGTGGAGCGTATGAGTGCTTCTCCTGCAAGAATTCTTGGCATTAACAAGGGTAGTCTTGCAGTAGGTATGCCGGCAGACATTACCATTGCGGATACGGACACTGCCTGGACCATTGACCCGGAAAAATTCTATTCCAAAGGAAAGAATACACCGTTTGCCGGAAAAGAAGTATTCGGCAAGATTTATTACACTATTGCAGATGGAAAAATCGCTTTTCATCAGGAGTAAATGGCAGCAGGACGCTGTAAAAATAGTAAAGAACAAACACGTGGAGGATTATCATGATTGACAAGTTGATTACCAAAATTAAAGCAACAGATGCCCCTATCGTAGTGGGCCTTGACCCGATGCTCAATTACATCCCAAATCACATCAAAGAAAAGTCGG
>JAZQJL010000066.1:0-4456 GCA_045541595.1 Lachnospiraceae bacterium
CTTCCAAAGCTTGTCGGAAACCTCTGCCGGAAGCTTCACGGTATAGCCCTCTGCAATCTGTAGCACAGGACCCACGCCCTTTACCAGATTTAAGCGAATCATGGTACAAGGCATTTCTGCTTCCGTAAGGAATCTGGAGGAATATCCGCCACCGCGGAAGTAGCCGTTGTCTGCCGCATTCCAGGTGGTTGCTGCAAGAATATTTTCCATATCCTCTTCCGTCACTTCGTACCAAGGCTTCATGCAGCCTTCTCCGTTGGCATTCTTTGCCTGGCCGTTGGCATCCAGACATGCCGCACCGGAATTAATCAGGTGGATAAATCCGCCCGCTTCCTTTGCTTTTCCTTCGATTTCATATCCGGTTGCCCTCTTTACCGCTTCCGGACTCCAATAAGTACGTACGTCCGCAAAAATCTGCGCCGAATTGGTAAGAAGCTTCATAAAAAGCATTCCGATACCATTGAGTACGTCGTTCTCCGTAGCAAGAATGTACGGTTCTCTGGCGCCGTTCCAGTCAAAAGAAGTGTTGAGGAGGGCTTCCGGAAAATCACAGTTCGGATAAAAGTCCGTCCACTGTCTCTGTCCCTGGAAACCTGCCGCAATGGCATTATGGCCCACTGCTTCTTCTTCGCAACCCTTTGGAAGCTTGTCATTACCATTCATTAAATCCTTGATAATGCACATCATCTTAACAACAAACTCCCAGTCCTTTTCCTTCTCTTCGGCAGACTTTTGTACCTCCGGCGGATTCTTGTCAAATCCCTCTTTGCACTTTGCCTTTGTCCAGGCAAGTGCTTTTTCATACTCGTCTTTATCGTAAATTCCTTCCGTCATTCTGCGGATAATTTCCACTTCATCCACGGATTCCACTCTCATACCCAGGTATTCTTCAATAAACGCAGGATCGATGATGGAGCCGCCGATACCCATGCAGATGGAACCAATCTGAAGGTAGGACTTTCCTCTCATGGTGGCTGCAGCAATGGCAGCACGGCCAAATCTGAGGAGCTTTTCTACTACGTCCGCCGGAATTTCCGTATCATCCGCTTCACATACATCATGTCCGTAAATGCCGAAGGCCGGTAAGCCCTTCTGGGCATGAGTTGCCAGAACCGATGCAAGATAAACCGCACCCGGACGCTCGGTTCCGTTAAGCCCCAGACGCCCTTAATGGTCATCGGGTCCATATCCATTGTTTCTGCACCGTAGCACCAGCAAGGAGTTACGGTCAGTGTAATGTCTACTCCGTTTTTCTTAAATTTATCTGCACAGGCCGCAGCTTCTGCCACTCTGCCTATGGTTGTATCGGCAATAATCACCTTTACCGGCTCGCCGTTGGAATATCTGAGATTCTTCTCAAAAAGCTCGGCTGCTGCCTTCGCCATGTTCATTGTCTGTTCTTCCAAAGAACCTCTTACGTTAAGATAGCCTCTTCTTCCATCAATTGTCGGACGGATTCCGATTACCGGATAATCGCCGATGAGTCTGTTTTTCGCCATATGATTTCTTCCTTTCAAATTGAATTTTGGGAACCTGCCCCTACTAACAATTTATCACTTTACTTTTCCTCTGTCTTGTGCTATTTTAACATAAAATAGTAAGATATTCACTTTTTTGATTGGAGGTGTGCAGCAAATGAAATATATTGAATACAAGGAACACCGTTCCCACGGCACGCACCTTTTCCCCTTTGCTTATTACTACGCCACCGACAGCCATCCAAGATACAACATGGTTTATCACTGGCACACCCAGTTTGAAATCCTCCATGTCATAAGTGGTAAATTTTCACTTTCCTGCGACGGCCAAACCCTCCTGCTAAATGCCGGAGACTGTGCTTTTATTTCCGGCGGTTCCCTGCACGGCGGAATCCCGGAAGACTGCATTTACGAGTGCCTGGTCTTCGATTTACAACCACTGTTAAAGGCAAATCCTGCCTGTTCCAAAATCCTGAATGATGTGTACGAACACCACATCCTCATAGACAACTATTACACCGGGGACAGTTTTTTTACGGAATACACGAAAAAAATTATGCATATGATGAGCGAAAAAAGACCGTATTACGAATTTTTTGTCCAGGGAACACTGCTCTCCCTCTTTGGCGAAATTTTTAGCAGAAACCGCTACTCCTTAAGCTCCGACGCCAGCAACAAAAACATCAAGAAGCTCCGCATGTTCAAAAAAACGCTGGGATACATTGAAAACCACTATGCCGAAAATCTGACCTTAGAACATCTGGCCGGCATCTGCAATATGAACAGCAACTACTTTTGCCGGGCCTTCAAAGAATTAACTGAAAAAACACCTATCGAATATTTAAACTACTACCGCATCGAATCCGCCTGCGAACTCATTGCCACCACCGGCATGCCCCTTATCGAGATTGCCATGAACTGCGGCTTTAACGATTACAGTTATTTTATAAAAGTTTTCAAAAAGTACAAGGGGACAACACCGTATAAATATGGGGCGAAGAGGTATTAGAAATATAAACGATGGGGCGGACAGCAAAATTACCACCCGACCCATCTGACCATTTTTGTTTTATCTTTTTTTCTTTAAATCATCCTGTAACAGTCGAATCTGTTTTTGAAAGTCATGCACATCAGACAAGTTATAGCATGAGGCATCAAATTTAATATAACCACCGGCAAACTCTATAAAGAAAAATGTCTTTCTGCCAAGTATATATAATATTATAAAAATAATCGGTGGAATTATAAGCGGAGCTGTCAGAATAGCCAATACAAGTTTCCATATCTGATTACTTGAATATATAAATCCAGTTCCCGTAACATCTTCAACATTTACAATTTTTTCAACATTTATTCTCTCTAACTTGCTGTTGTTGTAATCAATGATATTTCCCCGTAGATAAATTCGCCTATCCGATAAAACAGTTATACAGCGTTTGAGACTTCCTGTAGTCAAAAAATTCTTTAAATACCCATCCCCAAGAGCAGCTATGTATTTTTCATCCGAGCTCAAAAAAAACTTTTTGCAAATACCTTGTGTAGTATCTTTGGATGGACTCGCAACTGCTGTGATTTTATCTCCACAGTAGGGGCATACATTAACGCCGTCTTCAATTTGTTTCCCACAGTTCCCACAAAACATTTTTCTCCTCCTTTATAAAAACACTATTTTTCTGTCACTTCCATACCACAGTTTGTACAAAATTTTTTTCCTTCCTGCAGTGTCATTCCGCAATTTGGACAAGTAGATACCTCTTTAATTTTTTTGTTCCCAAAATCTTTTTTAATGAATCGGAAAACAACAAAGTAAACTATCCCCACAAATATTGCCACAACAAGCAGTATCAAGAAAATCGTCCCCATATTTACCATACTTCATCCTCCTAAAAATTATATAGTTTTCATTTATACATTATTATAAATCGCTTACTTGCAAAGTGCAATATTATTCTGAAACAATCGTGCATTGGAATCTCCATTAAATGATGATATTATTCTTTCAATTTCTTTTGATGTATTCGACCACGGAAAATATATTGGATGTTATGATATATCACAGATACAGCAAACCTTAAAAATCATAGATAAGTATACTCGTTTTTCTGTTGAGACATTCCTCTATAAAGACTATGAGTTACTTAACAAAAACAATAATATTTGATTGAAAAAAGCACCCACTACTTTTCAGTAATGAGTGCTTTAATTTTTCCGTTTTCTATTGAATTGAGATAAATCTGAGATAAAACGCTGCTATTAGCAACAGATTTATCTGATAAAACCCGATAAATAAAGGATTTTACTTATCTAAGCTCTTCATCGTAGGGAAAAGCAACACATCCCTAATCGCAGGGCTGTTAGTCAGTAACATCACCAGTCTGTCGATGCCGTAACCGATACCGCCTGTTGGAGGCATACCGATTTCCAGTGCATTTAAGAAATCTTCGTCGGTGGTGTTGGCTTCTTCATCACCTGCTGCCAGAGCTGCTTCCTGGGCCTTGAAACGCTCGCGCTGGTCGATCGGATCATTTAACTCGGAGTATGCGTTACACATTTCCCAAGTGTTAATGAACAGCTCGAAACGCTCTACATAGTCCGGCTTATCAGGCTTTCTCTTAGTAAGCGGAGAAACATCTACCGGATGGTCCATAATGAAGGTTGGCTGGATTAAGTGCTCTTCTACAAACTCTTCGAAGAAGAGATTTAAGATGTCGCCCTTTGCGTGGCGCTTTTCGTAATGAACACCCTTTTCGTCCGCAATCTTCTTTGCTGCTTCTGTATCAGGAATCTCGTCGAAATCAACGCCGGTGTACTTCTTAACCGCATCAATCATGGTGAGACGTTCAAACGGCTTTCCAAGGTCGATGGTGTGCTCGCCGTAGGTGATTGTGGTAGTTCCGCAAACTTCCTTTGCGAGATAACGGAACATGTCTTCCGTTAAATCCATCATGCCGTGATAGTCGGTGTATGCCTGGTATAAT
>JAZQJL010000067.1:0-2437 GCA_045541595.1 Lachnospiraceae bacterium
AGCCGTCAGTCAATACTTTATCTAACAGCCCCAGTTCTTTGGCAATTTCGTATTTTTTCATTTCTTCCGGTTTCACTTCACTAAGTACAATTGGTTTTCTTTTTTTCATGGGAACCCTCCTAAAACAAATACTTCGTTTTAAGTGTTGCCCATAAATTTCATTCTAAACAGTTTTTTTGTTACTCCCGTTATTCCAACCGGAAATCTTCGCCGGTTCCAAAGGCATAAAACCAAATCTCTTTCACCGGCTTTCCGGTCAGTTTTTCTAACGCCATGCGGTAGTATCCCAGCTGGCTCTGATACTTCTTCGTCAGCTCTGCCCTGGCATCTTCCCGGATACGGTCGGTTTTGTAGTCCATCAGAACCAAGCCGTCCTCTTCTTCAAAGAAGGCATCGATGACACCCTGCATCAGAACAATTTCATCGCTTTCTGTGTCCGGGTACAGCTCCTTGGCAGAAAGTCCAAGCACAAAAGGCTGTTCCCGTCGCAGCGTGCCGGCAGCATCTGCCCGGCACATCCTTTTTCCTAACTCGGAGGAGAAAAACGTTACCAGCTTCCGGTCGTTGATTGCTTCCCGGTCGGTCGGACGAAGTTTTCCCTCCTGTACCATAGCATCCAAAGCCTTCCTGACCATGTCCTTTGACATATCCTCTACAAAAGGAATCAGTTCCATAACATGATGGTAAATGGTACCCCGGTCACTGCCGGAAATCGTCTTTTCCGGCATCAGGAATTCCGGATAGGTGCAATCCTCTTCCGGCATGGTCAGTTCTCCGGTGGCAGACAGCTGCATGGTCAGAGTTCCGTATTGATCCGTTTCCTCAAACGGCACTTCCTCGGCGAGAAGCTGCTTGGCCTCTTTCGCTTCTTCCTCTTCCAGATGCAGTCTCTTTAATTCCGATACGGTTACTTTTACCGGCAGGTTTGTTTCTGTGCCATACGGGTATTCGAAGTTTTCTTGCAGATCCAGGAGAGCGCGGATTTCCGCCATCTCTTCTGACCCGGATGGTTCCATGGTTTTCATCTGCTCCAGAACAGCAACCAGCTCTTCTTTTGTCCGTTGATGCCCGGCGGCCTCCTGCCGCCGCTCTAACGCTCCGCACTGGCGCAGAACAAATCGTCCTTCAAATGCCGCATCAGGAAACGCTTCATTTTCCATATGCTTTGTAATGGATACCTGTATTCCGTCCTTTAACGTCTCGGCGCAAACTGACCGTTGGTTTTCTTTCACACCCGCCATAAGCAACGGACATATAAAATCAAAGTACGTGTTTGCCTGATAAACCGAGCAGGACAACGCTCCCCGACGACCTATGGTTTCGGAAGTTTCCTGCCATGCCGCATATCGTTTTTCCGGTTGTTTCATTGTGCCGACTAAAATCAGTTTCTCTCTGGCTCTTGTCATAGCAACGTAAAGAACTCTGAGTTCCTCTGCAATCATTTCCTCATTCATCTGCCTTGCAATCACCTTTTTTTGCAGAGTCGGAGATTTTATCCGTAGGGTAGTATCTACAAAATCCGGACCAAGGCCGAGCTTCGAATGGAAAATCAGGCGTTTGTACATGTCCTGGCGGTTCATCTTTTTTTCCATACCGCAGAGGAACACCACCGGAAATTCCAGTCCCTTACTTTTGTGTATACTCATAATGCGGACCATCTGACCGGCGGCACCGTTATTTGCCTCGCCAAAATCCACTTCATATTTAATTAAGCGGTCAAAATAGCGGATAAAGTCGTAAAGCCCACTGAAACTGGTGGACTCATACTGCTTTGCCCGTGCCACCAGCATGTCCAGATTGCCCCGACGGCGTTCTCCGCCCGGCATAACCGTAGCCACATCGTAAAAGCCACTGTAACGGTAGAAGTTTTCAATGAGTTCGTGAATGCTTACATAATCTGCCTCTTCCCGGAGACGGTCGTATAATTCAAAAAAGCGGGCTGCCTTGGAATTTACCCCATCCAACGTGCCCAAAGCATTTTTTTCTGCTTCTCTGGCCGCCTCATAAAGGCATCGGTTCGTTTTATTTCCTTGGGAAACTGCGCCGTATCTTACCTTAAGTTCCGCCAGCTCCTGGGCGTTGAATCCGCCGATAGGAGAATGCAGTATCGCCGCAAAGGGGATATCCTGCTTCGGGTTATCCAAAATCCGCAAAAAATCCAGTGTTTTTCTGATTTCGTAAGAGTTAAAATATCCGGCACTGGTATCTGCATAAGCCGGAATTCCCTGTTCCGCAAATACCTCTAAAAAGGCTTCCGACCAGCCGCTCATGGTACGGAGCAAAATTACGATATCTCCGTATTCCACTTTTCTGCTGTCGCTTCCGATGGTAAGGTCAGAGTTCATCAGCTCCCTGATTCGTTTTACCACTGCCAGGGCTTCCGTCTGCACCAGAGTTTTTTCTTCTCCGCTAAGTTCGCCGTCTTCCTCTGCATTGG
>JAZQJL010000068.1:0-5405 GCA_045541595.1 Lachnospiraceae bacterium
AAGAACAGTTCCATCCTGGTTAGAGGCTGATCATGAAAACCTTACAGGCAAGGTTGTTGAAATTCCTTCCAGAGACGTAATTGATGTTCCTGTAAACCCAACACTTATCGTCGAATTATATTCCAAGTAATATAGTTGCAATTATACTGTTGCCCAAAAAAAGGAGGGTCCGCTTTGTTTGATTTTGATTTTAAACCGGCAAAAATTGAGATTGCTGAAATATCTGAAGATAAAAAATATGGTCGTTTTGTTGTAGAGCCTCTGGAAAGAGGATATGGCATTACGTTAGGTAATTCTTTAAGAAGAATTATGCTTTCTTCATTACCGGGTTCTGCTGTCAGTCAGGTTAAGATTGATGGTGTGGTTCATGAGTTTAGTGGAATTCCTGGCGTAAAGGAAGATGTAACTGAAATCATCATGAACGTAAAGAGTCTGGCTATCAAGAACACAAGCGAGACAAATGAGCCTAAAACAGCTTATATCGAGTTTGAGGGCGAAGGCGTAGTAACTGCAGCTGATATTAAGGCTGATCCGGACATTGAAATCATCAATAAGGATCAGGTGATTGCAACATTAAACGGTGGCGCAGATTCCAAACTGTACATGGAACTTATCATTACCAATGGCAGAGGATATGCAAGTGCAGATAAGAACAAGAACGACGAGCTCCCAATCGGAGTTATCGCTGTTGACTCCATCTACACACCGGTTGAGCGTGTAAATCTTACTGTAGAGAATACACGTGTTGGTCAGATTACTGACTTCGATAAGCTGACTTTGGATGTATTTACAAAGGGTACACTTGCTCCTGATGAGGCAGTAAGCCTTGCAGCAAAGGTACTTAGCGCACATTTGGATTCTTTCATTAACCTGTCCGAAAACGCTCAGAAGGCTGAGATTATCGTGGCTAAGGAAGATGAAGGAAAAGAAAAGGTTCTTGAAATGAGCATTGATGAACTTGAACTTTCCGTTCGTTCCTACAACTGCTTAAAGAGAGCCGGCATCAATACGGTTGAAGAATTAACAAACAGAACTCCTGAAGACATGATGAAGGTTCGTAACCTTGGTCGTAAGTCTTTAGAAGAGGTACTTGCAAAATTAAAGGAACTCGGCTTAGAGCTTAATCCGAGTGAAGATTAGTCATAGGAGGTAAAACAATGGCAGGCTATAGAAAACTTGGCAGAACTTCCAGCCAGAGAAAAGCATTGTTAAGAAATCAGGTAACAAATCTGTTATACCATGGCAAGATTGTTACTACAGAGTCTAAAGCAAAAGAAATCCGCAGCATTGCTGAACATATGATTACTTTAGCGGTTAAGGAAAAGGATAACTTCGAAACTGTAACTGTTAAGGCTAAGGTTGCTCGTAAGGACAAAGACGGCAAGAGAGTGAAGGAAGTTGTAGATGGTAAGAAGGTTACCGTTTATGATGAAGTAGAAAAGGAAATCAAGAAGGATTCCGCTTCCAGACTTCACGCTAGAAAGCAGATGGCTAAGTTCTTATACAGCGTAACAGAAGTTCCTGCTGAAGCAGCTGGAAAGAAGAAGAACACAAAGAAGGTTGACATGACTGATAAGTTATTCAACGAAATCGCTCCAAAGTATGCTGGTCGTAACGGTGGTTACACAAGAATCGTTAAGATTGGTCAGCCTAAGGGCGATGCAGCTATGGAAGTAATCATCGAGTTAGTTTAGTCCATAGAAGCAAACTCATCAATATTAAATGCGTAACGCATAACAAACAGCAAATTAAAATCCGGCAGGTGTAAGCTTGCCGGATTTTTTACATTCTCTCGCTCCGTTCCCGGACAGGGGCTGTTTCATCGTTTTCTTTTGCTGACTCAGCCACTTTTCACGGTGTCTAGCCAAGGATGGTGAAGCTTTCGTTTGATTAATGGCTGTGATTTCTGTTGGACTATAACTCGGTGCAGAGCAGATTTGTTTTTTGAGGATTTGAATTCGTCAAAAACGTCCTACGGACATACCTTCAAAAAGACACAAGGGTACTCTTAGACAAACAGGTTTGTCCAGAGGTACCCCATGTGTCTTCTTGAAAGTGCTAATGCACTTTTTGACGAATTCAAATCAACCAAACGTTTCCGCTGTCTGCACCTCAGACAGATAGCTCCTACAGAAATCACAACCACCATAAAAAGCTTCTCCATCCTTGAAGCCTGCCGGAAAAGTGCTGAATGTCAATCAAAAGAAAATGATGAAACAGCTTAAACCCTGTCCGGGAGCGAAGGCATGCGCGTGATACGGGAGTTTACAGTGCGGCTCAGCCAAAATCTTATCGAATAATCCGATAAAATTTCATCGAATTCGTTGACAGAAAGAAAAACGACAGTTATAGTTGATTTGTGGTATAAAAAGATAAAGTCAACCATGGAGGCAAAGTCTCTGCCCGCGTGTGGGCGGGCATTTTGCTTCGCAAAACTAAAGGAGGCTTAACATGAAAGTTACATTAGTGGTACCATGCTATAATGAAGAGAATAACGTTGCATTGTTTTATAAGGTAACAGAAGAGGCCTTTAAAGATAAAAATTTTGATTATGATGTGGTGTTTGTCAATGACGGAAGTAAAGACAATACCTATGCAGAGTTAAGAAAGATATTTAAGGCACATTCTTCCCATGTTTCTGTTGTGAACCTGTCCAGAAACTTTGGTAAGGAAGCTGCCATTTTAGCCGGATTAAAGCGTGCCTCCGGAGACTATGTTGCCCTGGTGGATGCAGACTTGCAGCAGCGTCCGGAAATAGTGCTTGATATGGTAAATTATCTGGAGGAGCATGAAGAATATGATGTGGTGGCGGCCTACCAGGAGCACCGCATCGAAGGAAAAATCATGTCCGGTGCCAAGAAATTATTTTATAAATTGATTAACAGAGTCTGCGACATCGAGTTTTATGCCGGCGCCAGTGACTTCAGAACTTTCCGCCGCAGCGTGGCTGAGGCGTTAATCAATATGCCGGAATATCACCGTTTTTCCAAGGGCTTATTTTCCTGGATCGGTTTTAATACACACTATCTGCCGTATGTGGCAGAAGCCCGTAATTCCGGTGAGACCAAGTGGTCCGTAAAAAAACTGATAAAATATGCCATGGACGGTTTTATGTCCTTCACCACCTTTCCACTGCGGTTTGCCACCTATCTTGGCATGATCGTGTCCCTGGGCGCGGTGGCCTACATGATTTTTGTTATTGTAAAAACGTTGGCCTTTGGCGAGATGGTACCGGGCTATCCGACCATTGTCACGCTGATACTGTTCCTTAGCGGCGTACAGTTGCTGATTTTAGGAATCCTTGGTGAGTACCTGGCAAGAATTTATGTGCAGGGCAAAGGAAGGCCGGTGTATATTGAGAAAGAATTTTTGCATAAAGAAAATAAATAGATAGAGCCGTAAACGCGCAAACTCTAAAAATGAAAGAGTTTGCGCATTTTTTTGGACTCTTGACAAATATACTCCTAAAGGAGTATATTAAACCCATAAGGGGTGGATTATATGACAAGAAAATTATATCATGGTTCTTCGAAAATTATAGAGAAACCGGTCTTCGGCTATGGAAAAGCGTACAATGACTACGGCCTGGGCTTTTATTGCACCGATTCCATTGACATGGCAAAAGAATGGGGCGTAGGCTTTAAACAGGACGGCTATGCCAATTGCTATGAACTGGATTGCATCGGACTAAGCATTTTAAATTTAAATGCTCCGGAATATTGTATCCTGCATTGGCTGGCAGTACTGCTTAAAAACCGTGAATTCGACGTTCCTTCCGCTTTGGCACTGGAGGCAAAGGAATACCTGCTGAATAACTTTCTGGTTGATTATGAGGCATATGATGCCATTATCGGCTATCGTGCGGATGACAGCTACTTTTCCTTTGCCCAGGATTTCCTCAATGGCACCATTTCCTACCGTCAGCTGAACAATGCCATGTACCTTGGCAAGCTGGGGCAGCAGTTTGTGCTAAAAAGCAAAACCGCATTTGAAAAAATCACATATGCTGGCAGCGAGCCGGCAAAGGCTGACGAATGGTATCAAAAAAAAATGCTGCGTGACAAAACAGCCCGCCGGGAATACTTTGATGCGGAAAGGAACAAACGTCAACAAGGCGACATTTATATGTTACAGATTATGGATGAGGAGATGAAGGCCGATGATTTGCGCTTACGATAAAGTTTATCTGGAGAAGGCCCGTACGGCCCTTGGAAGAATGTTGGACTTTGCAGTATATGAGCTGAAGTATGGACTATCAGAATTTTTTGATTTGTTTTTGTCCTCCGGCCTGGCAGAACGCTTCGGTCGGGGCGATTTTACCCTTTTGGCCGGCAAGTCCGGCGTGGAGCTGGCATACGAGGTGCTGGAAAAGGCCGGGGTTCCCTATATACGGGAGCCTGCAAAGTATGCCGCAAACCGCAGTGAAGAATACTGGACCGGCTGGGCCCTGGCTTACTATCAATGGGAAACCGCCTTTTCCTTTGAAGAGATAGTAAAGAGTGTTCCAATCGCAGAAATATGTGCCATGTATTCTCCGTATCACGAAATGCACATTCAGCAGTTTGTGGACCGCATGAATGCTTATTACCGTGCCATGCGGCCGGAAACAAATTTAAAACATATGCGGATGCGGGCAGGGCTTAGCCAAAGCGAACTGGCAGAAATGTCCGGCGTACCGCTTCGCACCATCCAACAGTACGAACAGCGCCAGAAGAACATCAATAAGGCGCAGGTGGAGTATCTGCTGATGCTGGCCCAGGCCTTGTGCTGCAGGGTGGAGGATTTGGTGGAGAAGGTGTGAGAGAAAAAGTTAATAATGAATAGACCCCCATCCTACGTGAGAACTTTATTTAAGTGCATTTGCGTAGGATGGGGTTAATTTATTTGGTAAAGTCTTTTACTAAAGTCAAAACTATATTTAGTTGATCATCAGTAAGTTTAAATCATATTCCAGTTGTTTTCTTTTTTCCAGATTCGGATTCTCGTATGAGAAAAATTCCTTTGGAGATATGTTGAAATACTCACATATATAAAAGAAAACAGTCATGGACGGAAGAGCTTTGCCGTTTTCGATATTATTTATATAACTTGAATTTTGTCCCAGAGACAGGCTCATGTCTCTGGCAGAAACACCATGCTTTAAGCGTAGTTGAATAAGTCGCTCAATAGGGTCTTCTTGTTGCATGTAGAACCCTCCTTATATCTTCTAGTGTACATTACATAGTAGTGAAAAATGTGGGATAAATCACGTACTGATGTTGAAATGAAAAAATCAAAATGATATAATTAAGAAAATGACGGAATAAAACGACAGATGTATGTTGTTGTATAAAAAAAGGAGGATGGGATATGGCATTGATAGATGTAATTAAGTATGAGGGTAAGTCGGATCGTAGCCATGTCGT
>JAZQJL010000069.1:0-3589 GCA_045541595.1 Lachnospiraceae bacterium
CTCCATGGTAGATATTGAAGCAACCATTGTCTGTGAGCGGGATTCCCATAAGGGAATTATCATTGGTAAACAGGGTGCCATGCTTAAAAAAATCGGTACCAAGGCCAGAGAAGAAATTGAGCGCCTGTTTGAATATAAGGTCAATTTAAAGCTTTGGGTGAAGGTAAAGAAGGACTGGAGAGATTCTGATATCCTGATGAAAAACTATGGTTATCGGGATAATCCGGATGAGTTTTAGTACATGTAAAACCATGGAAATTTTATTTCCAATTCTTCCATAGGGTATTTTTTCGTACATCGGAAATCCTAAGTATATCATAAGAAAAGCAGTTTGCAGGAACCGGATAGAGTTACGGCAAACTTGTTTGTCTGGTATGCGGAGGGAGAAGAGAAGATGAAAACGTGGAATGACATGGACTCTGACATGGAGTTTGGACAGGAATTTTTACCGAGCCAGCAGTTTGGCGAGGCAACAGCAAATGATTACTGGCAGCGTTTTGCAAAAACAGGAAGCATTGCGGACTATTTGAATTACACGGCTCACTCCCGAGGGGAGCATAGGTCAAATGATATAAAGTAGTTGAAGGTTTTTTATGACAGGACAAATTAAACTGACCGGCATGGTTTTAGTTTCCATGCCGATTGGCGACTATGATCGCCGTCTGACAATTTTAACAAAAGAACGAGGAAAGATTTCCGCATTTGCAAAAGGGTCCAGAAAGCCGACCAGTCCGCTGCTCGGTTGCAGCCAGCCTTTTTCTTTTGGGGAGTTCGTTTTGTATGAAGGAAAAAGTTCCTATAACGTGGTCAGCGCGGAAATCAGCAATTATTTTGCGGAGCTTCGGGAAGACGTGGAATCCATTTATTATGCCATGTACTTTTGCGAATTCTCCTGCTACATGACAAAGGAAAATCTGGAGGCGGGAGAACCGCTGAAATTATTATATATGACATTACGGGCCTTATCAAAACCGGCCCTACATAAAAAGCTGGTGCGCAGAATTTTTGAGCTCAGATTTATGGCGGTAAACGGTGAAATGCCGCAGGTGGAAAACTGCGTGCTGTGCGGTAGGGAAGAAATGTTAAAGGCACCGAAGGGATGGTTTTCACCCTCTGAAGGCGGTATCTGCTGTGAAGACTGCCGGAGAAAGCGCATGCAGGAAAAGTGTGATGCATCCGGCGGAAAATACCAGCCGGAAAATGATGGTGTGTGGATAGGAACGTCCACCATTTATACCATGCAGTATATTTTGTCCACGCCGCTGGAAAAACTGTTCACGTTCACGGTGTCAGAGGAGGTTCTGACGGAGCTGGCGGACGCTATGGATCAGTTCCTTTTAAAACACGTGGGCCACAAAATGAAATCGGAAGAAATGCTAGAAATATTTTAGTTTTACAAAAGGATTACGGATATGCAAACGAAAAAGTGGATGATGCTGCTGGAACTGGCCTGCCTTTTGGCTTTGACCGGATGCAATGCAGCAAAAAACAAAACTGAACCGGGAAGTCTGTCCGGCCCGGCAAATAATCAGACAGATACTCTGAAGGAACCGGAAGCTACACAAATGCCAACCATTACACCGACTCCGACCTTACTCCCGGAGGAAGATGCGGATGCCAGGCTGGCTGCCGTTAACAAGCTGATGATTGGCTATGTTACACCGGATACCATCCGGGATTACAGCGTCCTTCCGGTGTTGGAACTGACGGTAGAAAACCGAATCGGGGATGTTTACGAAACCGGAACCATGGTTCTTTCCGACACTGCCGAGCAGGTGGTGTACGAAGGCGGTCTGGAAATCAAGCTGCGGGGAAATTCCACCCGCTACCAGAACAAACGCCCGTATAAAATCAAGCTGGAAACCAAATCGGATTTGTTCGGCATGGGTAAAAACAAACACTGGGTACTTCTGGCCAATGACATTGACCATACCTTGATAAGAAACAAAATCACTCTGGACTTTGCCGATGCCATCGGCATGAAATTTACCAGTGAATCGGTGCTGGTATCCGTGTTTTTAAACGGAAATTATCAGGGGGTGTATCAGCTTTGCGAGCACATCCGGATAGGCAAGGAACGGGTCAACGTGTACGACTGGGAGGATTATTTTACCTCGGAGGAGTGGCACGAAGGCATGGACATGAAGCAGGAGGAATTTGCAGAAGCCCAAAATACTCCCCAGACCGGAGGCTTTCTTTTGGAGGCGGACTTCTATGCCTTCAGCGAATCCAATCTGGCAAAGGTGGTAACCAATTTCCGCCAGCCGTTTTACTTCAATAAGCCGGAAGAACTTCCGGAGGACTCGGAACTGCTGGCTTATGCAAGAAACTATATCCAGTCCTTTGAATATGCCCTTCACAGCGAAGACTATATTTATAACAGCGACGATCCCCATTATTCCGCCTTCAGCGTGCAATATGACGGTGCGGATGCGGGCTGGTTCACCGTGTATAACGAAGAGGACTACACGGATCCGACCTTTGACGGATACCACTATTCCCGGCTGTTTGATATGGACTCCCTGGTGCAGAATTTCATGGTATGTGAATTGACCATGAACTGGGACAGCATGAAAAACAGCACCTTCCTGTATAAGGATATCGAAGGTCCGGCCTATATGGGACCGGTGTGGGACTACGACTGGGCCTACGGCAACATTAACATGTACCGCATTGACACCTATATTACGGATGACTGGCACACCACGAACAATTACTTCACCCATGAGCAGTTTTATCAGTCCATGCAGTGGAACCACTACCTGATTAAGGACCCGTATTTCCTCATGAAGGTATACGAAAAATATAAGGCAATCCGGCAAAATGAGATAAAAGATTTGATGGATTCCCTGGATTATTACAGAAAACTTTTGGCCTGCGACGGCGCTTTAAATGATAAACGCTGGAACTATGGCGGCAGAAACGGAGAAAAGTATGCCAAGGCCTGCAACAGCCTGAAAAACTTTATTTACGACCGTGTGGCGTGGCTGGACAGACAGTTTGCAGACTTCGACACGCTGGTAAATTCCCTCGGCTACTATCAGCCGGAGGACTGCATCCAAGTAGAAAACGTAACGGCAGGAGCAGAGGAATACACCATCACCGTGGCGGTGGACGGAGTGCCGGCTACTGAAGTGGAATATCAGATTAACGGTGTAAACCTGGTGCGTGCAACCGTTGCAGATGGCGTATGCACCGTAACCGTACCGGCTGCCTGGTTTACAGAGGGCATGGACATGATTCATATCCGCCCGGTGGACGAAAACGGCAACTATTACTATGCGGTAATCGAGGAAGAAGCGTTACCGATAAGCAACTATTATTTGTATGATTAGTTATTTGCGGTTGACAATTTTTAAAATCTCAAGTATAATTGCCCCATAGTAAAACGGCTGTGAAAAGGAGTAGTACACATACAGAACGGTTTAGAGAGAAGATGGCCGGTGAAAATCTTCCCAAACTGTAGTGGAAAGGCGCCTTGGAGCTTTGGCTTTGAACAGTGTAGAGGGATTTGAACCCGCGACACTTCAGTAGAAGCCAACGGTATCCCCCGTTACAGGAATCAGAGAGCATAACAGATGCTTTTAAA